>CAIXME010000545.1 GCA_903920425.1 uncultured Pirellula sp.
AGCATATCTGCTTGGCCGCCAAAGACGATCTGATACTCTGGAGGGAGATTCATGTCTGCGACACATTTGTTCGCATACTGAACCGCCTCGTTCAGTGAGACTTCGTCAGGGTGTGCCATGAGCGTCACCGTGCGTTGCCTGTTTAGCCGATCGATTTGGCTGGGGCCCTGCTTTTCTTCCATCTTTGCAAGGCTGCTAAGTAGTACTTGTCCTGCCGTAGGGGAGGGGATGGCCAAAGATTGAACGTCTTTGGAGTCAGCTCGAAACTGCTTGTCGGCTCGCAACCAAACATCGTACTGTTCGGTTCCTTCGCGGAAGCTGGATACGATTTGTCCACCGACCAGGACGCTCAGTGTATTGGCAATCATTTGGACCGGTATGCCGAGGTCCATGGCGCGCTCCCGATCGATGTTGACTTGGATTTCAGGCTTCCGCATCGACAGAGTGGAATCGATATCGACCAAACCTTTGAGTTCACGCAATTTACTCTTGAGTGTGTCTGCATAGCTCGCTAATCGATCTACTTCCGGCCCTTGCAGGCTAATTTGAAATATCCGGCTGTCACCATTGGGACCACCGCCGAGTGCAGAAACATCGGAAACGGAAGTACGCAGGTCGGGATACTCTTCCAAAATTTCTCGCGCACGTCGCATCAAATCGAACTGAGTAAACTTGCGTTCCTCGAGTTCGTTAAGGCGAAGATAGATTGAACCGCGAGTCACGTCCCCTTGGCCTTTGGCTGTTCCGGACTGGCCGATGGATGTAAAGCGGTGGAGAACGCCGGGAAGTTTTGCAAGCCGGTTCTCGATCTCGGTTACCACTTGATTGGTGCGGTCCAATGTGTAGCCTTCAGGTGTAATAAAGCCGACTTGAAACTCGCTTTGGTCATCGCGGGGTACCAGGTTCACGCCCAAGTTCATCGCAATGGGGACAGTAGATATAACAATTAGCACACATACTCCGATAGTCATCCAGCGATGTCGCAATGACCAACGCAAGCAAGCGCCGTAAAATTGCTCCACGATCCGGTAGACCCAACCCGACTTGGAATTGGATTGTCCTGGCTCGTGCTTTTCCAATTTGAGGAAACGCGAGCAAAGCATGGGTGTCAACGTGAACGAGACGAATAGGCTCATGAGAATGGCAAAGGCGACCGTCAATCCAAAGCTGCTGAAGAATCGCCCTACCATGCCACCCATGAAGGCGACTGGAACAAAGATAACCACGAGCGATAAGCTGGTTGCGAGAACCGCAAGAGCTATTTCCTTGGTGCCGATACTAGATGCAGTCATTGCGTCTAGACCATTCTCCTCCATGTGCCTAAAGATGTTTTCATGCACCACAACGGCGTCATCGATCACGATACCAATCGCCAAGATCAAGCCGAGCATGGTGATGTTGTTGAGGGTAAAACCCATGTACTGCATGAACAAAAATGTTGGGATAATCGATGTCGGAATAGCGAGGGTCGCGATAACGGTCGTCCGCCAATCCCGGATAAACAAGAGGATTGTGATTCCAACTAAAACCGCTGCAAGCATCAAGTGAAATCGCACTTCGTCCATTGAGACCCGGATGAATCGCGATTGGTCTTGAGTGATTTCGACTTTGACGTCGCTTGGAAGAGCTTTGCGTATCCGATCCAAACGCTCTTGGACCGCATCGGAGATGGCGACGGTATTCGTTCCGGATTGCTTTTGCACAAAGAGGCTAACGGCGTTTTGGCCATCGAGTCTGCTCATGCCGCGGGGTTCTTCGATCGAATCTTCTGCGGTCCCGATATCTCGAATGCGGATGGGATAGCCTTTGCGATTGGCCACGATCAAGTCATTGAATTTATCGGCGGTTGCGATCCGTCCTAAGGTGCGTAGCACCATTTCACGTTGCCCTTGATCCACGATGCCACCGGGCACTTCCAAGTTCTGACTAACGAGCGCTTGACGGACCTCCTCGATCGAGATGGCATACGCTTTCAATTTATCGGTATCCATGCGAACGTTGACAGCTCGGCTACGGCCACCGGTCAAGAATACATTTCCGACGCCTGGTACGGTTTGCAATAGCTCTTGGATCTGATGCTTGGCAATCTCCGTCACTTCGCGAATATCGCGGTTGCCGGAAACACCCAAAGTGATAATCGGCGCGGCATCCAAATCAAACTTGTTGACGAGCGGCGTCTCGATCCCCTCAGGAAGTTGCCGGATGACAGAAGATATTTTGTCGCGAGCTTCCTGCGCTCCGACGTCACCGTTCTTTTCCAATACGAATCGAATAACTACGGTTGCGATACCCTCACGGGTTGTGGACCGCAGTTCGTCGATCCCAGATATCGTATTGAGGGCTTCTTCGAGTGGTTTTGTTACTGCGCTCTCCATCTCTTCTGCGCTTGCGCCGGGCAGAGCAGCAGAGACGGAAATCACGGGAAAATCGACCTTTGGAAAAAGATCGACTCCTAGTTCAAAATACGAAACAATGCCTAGGACGACGGGGATTGCGACCAGCACCCATGTGAAAACGGGACGGCGAATGCAAATGTCGGAGAAGCTCATGGTGTACCCTTTGTTGGCGACAGGGACTCAGTCTTTTCGTTGCCCACCGAACGAAGCGATATTGCGGTTCCTTCGGAAAGCAATCTTTGTCCACTGGTAACAACGGAGCTATCAAGCGGTAACGCAGGAGATGCGATTTCGACCCAGTCGTCCGTTTGTTCACCAAGGGTCACTTTCACTTCTTTGGCGACGCCATGATCGTTCAAGAAAACTTTATTGATTCCAGCAAAGGAGTACAAACCGGACAGTGGAATCGTGGTTGCTTTGGAGTCGCTACCAACAAGTATCTTTGCCTTGGCAAAGCCTCCGGGCTTTAGCAACCCTTCTTCATTGGGAACGTTCACTTCAACAATAAA
>CAIXME010000546.1 GCA_903920425.1 uncultured Pirellula sp.
AATGATTGATCATCCGCAGAGACTGCTCAGGATTTATAGAGGGGTGATTTTGGTGGGTGCATGGATGCCGGAGTCTTGCTTGGTTCGGACAGCGTTGAGTTGTTACTCGGGTTGTTACTCTGTGCATCCCATCGCAGTTCCCATTCGTCCCAGAGCGTTTCGGTGGCAGAGAAGATCACAGACTCGCGACTGATGGCAACGAGTCCTACTTCCGCAGCCGGTATCGCTGGCAACGGCTGGATATTCAATTCGGTTTTCAGGTCCGCCGCGATTTCGATATCAAAATTCTTGGTGGGCCAGATAAGCAATCCACTCGACTCGATATCGTAGGGGTAGTGTTTTGTGAAACTCGATTCTACTTGCTCTCTAACGAGGTCAATTCCGCATTTGCGGTAGAAGCCTTCTAAGGCGTTCAGAAATGAGTTGCTTTGTGCAGGGGAGGAGCCGGCAAGCCAGCCTGGTGCGGACATGCTGGCTACCAGCCAACCGCTTTGTTCTTGTATTCTCAGCTGCAGTGGATCGTCGCTGAGTTTGGAGCAGGCCAAATGGACGCAAAAGCTGTTGGATGCTGCATCGATTCCCGTGCAGCGCAGCGGATAGTCTCGCCACATGGGACATTTCTGTAGCAACGAGATCAGCTCACGTTCGACAAAGTTCTGAATGGCATGCTCCACATGATGCAACTGTTCACGCGTGGATCGCCGGCTGGTAAAGCGACCAAGCGATGCATCCTGATGTTCCAATTTTCTAAGCTTGCGATAGATTTTCGGAAGCGTACCTGAATGGAATCCAGGTCGCAGCAAACGCGAGACCGTCTCGCCGTGGCTGCCGACCGCGACGCTTTGCAAACGGTTTTTGCGGTTTGCAAGATAGAGTCGCCAGTTCTCTTTGAGTTCCCAAACGGCGAATCCAAAAAAACCAGGCAAGAAAAAGATGTTGAACCAAGTGATCGATCGTGCGAGTGGCGTTCCCACATATTGACCGAGAAAATGGACCATGTTGCCTTCTAGCATGATCAATGCGGGCAAGAAGATCTTGTGCGCGACCGTAACCACGGGGAAGTGTTTCACCGGGTGAAACGTCGGTTCAATCAGCAGGTTTACATAGATCCGGATCAAAAACGAAATGAACGCCCAAAAGACACCGAGAATCGCTTTTGCCAAAATGGACGCCCAGTTTTCATCGCTATGAAACCGCAGCCATTCGTCGACAGCATAGAGCACGCGTTCCAGCGTATTGAGCAAGAATCGAAAGAAGTCAACGACCCATCCGATGAAGGCAAAGATTAACTTTGCTTGAACTTGATGCAAGGCGTTGCCAAGCCAATCGCGCGTAAGTTCCTGCGCATCGCGTCCCAGTCTAGAGTTGAGCATGAGACTCGCAGCGATACCGATCGCTCCAATCCACCACCAGTCTAGGCCCGAGATTCCAAAGAGCCATGGAGTGATGCGGCCGATTCCGACCGCGAATACGCCCGGAATGAATACAAAGCGTCGAAACCGGACAAACGCATTTGCATTCCAAAGGCTCTTGAGGATCGGAAGCTTTAGCAACAGCATCGGCGTCTCAAAGATGACCGTCCGCACCAACTGCCAAAGTCGATTGAGTAACCCAAAGGAGAACTTGCGAAACGAAGAAACGTGAATCAACGCCATGAGCAAAAAGCCCAGCAACAACACCAACGACAAAGTGTCGGTTTGTCGCGTCAGGATTTGGTCGACCGCTTCGTCTGTTGTTTTCGGAGGAACCGAGATCGTTGCTTCGGTATCCTTGGTGAGCCAGTCGATGGGAACCACCGGTGTTTCTGTTTGTTCAGAAGAGACACCATCGGTGGATGCAGGATCCGAGGTCGGGCGAGAATCCAATTCACCCGTTTTGAGAATGGGTTCATTCTTGGCAGTTTTTGTTCCAGCACCTAGCTCATCATTGGGAGCTGAGGGGACAGGTGCTTGCGCAATTGCTTCACTGGAGTGGGGATGTCGGTGAAACATGTGCAAAACGTGCAACGCTCCCTCGACGATAACAACTGCACCACCAAAAGGGATGATGAGGTACATGGTTGCAAAGCGGCCGACACGAGTTCCAAAGAAGAAAGAACTCACCACCTGCAACCATCGCAAGTAAAACTCGCCGCGTCGATAAACGCCGTCCAACGCTAGGTCGAGTTGATCGTCAGCTCGCAACAGCTGATCTCCGTGCCAGACTTCTCGCAATTCTTGCAGATCGGGAAGCTTTAAATCATTGCGACTGATAACGTCGCGAAGATATCCCATCGTGAGGTACCCGCGTTCGGCAATGCAGTCCAGCGACTCCTCGATCAATTTGTCCATCGCTACCTTTTCAGGTACGCTTTTGGGGACAAGATTCACGGCAAGCAGAGTTTGTTTAAGCACTGGGCGCATTCGCTCACGCATTTGCGCTTCGGACAAATGTGCCGCATTTTGAATCAGTTCGGTCAGTCGATCCCGCTCGTTGCTACTCAACCTGACGTGGGTCAATCGGGATGCTGCGCTGGCCAGATGCTTTGCCATAGCGACTTCGCGAAGGCTGGTAAGAGGCCGCCGAATAGGGCGTCGGCCGCGGCTCACGACCCATTTGACTAGGTCGACTTTGAACGTCAAACGTTCGTGATCGAGGCAAACTTTTTGTAAGTCATATAAAAGTCGCTTTTCGTAATTCCAGAATCCATGCACAGAATTCTCAGCAAGTTCCCAAAGCGCCGCTTGCCATTTTTCCGTATCCTGCTGCGGAAAAGTAATTGCGGCTCGCAAGCGACCGACGAGCTTACGCACATCTTCTCGAGCCTTTTTGATCGCGGCAGATCTCTTGCCCTCGGTAGTCGCTTGTTGTGATGCGCGGATGGCGCAGGTCGCGGCGAAGACCGTGTTGCCGCGTTCATTGGCTCGGTCCCGCTTTTTCAGTTGTCGCAGATAACCCCGATCGGATTGCGATACTCCCAAACCTAGCGACCAATTCTTGCGAGTGGTCAATAGCCGATCTTCATCGCTGTCGGCATGGGGTATCAGTTCCGGCGAAGGTGCTCCCTCAAGTCGGCTATTCTCGTAAATGCGTTCTACATCGATACCACCGGCCAAAATCGATTCGACATTCGCATTACCACGAAGTGTTGGAAACCAGATAGGAACCATATCTGGTTGGAAATAGCACAACTCCAAATAAAGGGCAGCAAGCTCGCGCCAAGCTTCCTCGCGAGAACTAGCGATCATCAATCGGTTTTCGGACCGCAGCACGTAGTGGGCTTCATCAAATTCAACTTGCCCAATCGATGCGATGTGCTTTCGCAGATGCTCTCGATGCTCCATCTTGGAAGCAATCAGCATTGCTCTGTCCAATTGGGCGTGGAAGAGCCGTTGCCAAACCTGTTGCTTGAGCTCGTGCATTGGCCAGTGGTCTAGCTCGCCATTTTCTGGCACGCACAACAACAAGCACTCGTCTGCGAGATGGTCAAATGTTGCTAGGCCCAATTCATCCGGATGGGTGAATTTTCGGATGTCTTCTGCGCGGACGACCTGGCTTTGCGTATGCGGAATTTCGACCGAAAGATTGGCCAAGCCATATCTCTCGCGGATTACACGCCGAATCACCCGTGACTCTACTAGGAATGCAGAGCGATCGGCGGCGCTCAAAACGCGTCGAATCTCTTTAATTCTGGAGGTTTCATCAGCCATCGCTACGAGATTTCCCTGCGTGAAAATCCAGAGCACAACCAAGATACAAAATCATGTCGCCTTCGATCGCTTACAATTTAGAAACCGCAACTTCACTGGGATTTGCGCTCGTGCACTTGGGGTAATTGGATGAGTTCCTGAACGTACAGTAGAGCTGAGTATCGTACTCCATTCCACCAAGCTGATCCACTAGCGTAGACGGGCGCCTAACCGGAACTTAGGATGGCTCATGGTTGTTGTAATCAACGTAGGGAGCAGGTTGTTCTGCCTGTGATTCCTACTAGGAAAGCCCCGATTCTTTCTCAAGGCCAGCTTTATTATGCCCCAATCGTCCAATCCATACACTTCCCCGTTGCCGATCCCAACAACAGCGGCAAGGGATTGGTTCGCATTCGTGCATCGGTTGTGTGGTCCAATCTGGTGGGGCGGCACTGCCTTGATCGCATTGAGTTGGTTCGACATTGTCTCAGCTCGAGTCGGTTGGATCGGATTTGCAATCGCAGGTTCGACGGTCCTGATTTCCTACGCCTTGGCTTCGCGTGTTGGTCAACGGGAAACGTGTGTAATTCTGAATTCGCAGCTCTTGCAAACCAAGGATGACCGATACCGGTCTGTGATGAGCCGCTTTCAAAATGGTGATCCACTCCTTTATGATGGATTTGCCTTTGCGTTGCGGGGAGAGGACGAGATTGCGTGCGCGATGGTGTCTTCGCTACCCGCATCGGAGGCCGATGAGGAGTCTGTTGGCGCGGACGCCAAGCTTGCCAACAGTGTTTTTAAGACGCTGCAAGAACGCAGTGAAGAGTTTTCGAATATCATCTCGGGGAAGTCTTTTCGGGTCTCCGTGCTGTCCTCGTTTGAAAGCGACGCGTTTGAAATCTGCCGGGTTCATGATGAAGCTTTACTGTGGCAACCCACGACTCGATAGATCCACCTCACCTCAAATCTCCTGCTAGTCTATTCCCCTCCGAAAGCAAATCTCTATGCAAGTCTTCATTCGACATCGATCTTCTTGGATTGGAACGCTTTGTCTATTCCTGTTTGTCTCGACGGAAAGCGTATTCGCTGATGGGCCAGCGGACAACCAAGCCCAAGCGGTACGCCCCGTTCCGCCACCTGGTGTTGCAATACCCGCGGATGATCGAGCCATGCTGGAATGCGAGCTCAAGGCGCTCAACGAATTGATAATGCCACTTCGTTCTAGCAAGAATGGAGTGGTTCAAACTTATTTGCCGGACGTCGAGATATTCAGCCGAGCCGTTGAATTAGCGTTGAACGAAGATGGATTCTTTGAACCGAAAGATGTTCAGAGTGCAATGTTGCTATTGCGAGAGGGAACCTCGCGAGCAAAGGAGCTTGCTTATGGCGGAGCCTCTTGGGCTCAAGTTCAAACCTTCGGCGTGGCGCAGGTTGTTCGCGGGTACCGCTCAAAATTGGACGGCTCTGTGCAGCCATATGGAGTCGTTTTCAACGAACACGCTAATGTTGCTGGACGTGATCCTTGTCGAGCTGACGTGTGGTGCCGTGGTCGAAGTGAAAAAGGACTAGAGCTGCAGTTCCTCGCGACGCGAATGACCAACGCGGATCCCATCCCTGTGCCCGGCACGATCATGATCCATCCGTTTGGTCGTTATTGCAACGCCAACAAATTGGCTGGTGAGGTGGATACGTTGGAGGTTTTGGAGCATGCGTTGTCGCAATACCCCATCGACCCCAAACGGGTAGCCATTCGTGGGTTCTCCATGGGTGGTGCGGCTGCATGGCATCTGGCGGTTCACTATCCCGACAAGTGGTTCGCGGCGAACCCAGGCGCTGGATTTTCTGAGACACCAGACTTCTTGAAAGTGTTCCAATCGGAAAAGCTGGAGCCTGCGTGGTATGAACAAAAGCTTTGGCAACTATACGATTGCCCAGTATGGGTACGTAACCTGCGGATGATTCCTACCGTGGCCTATAGCGGCGAAATCGATAAACAAAAGCAAGCGGCAGATATCATGGCCGCCGCAAGCTGGAATTTGACAGGAGGAGAGCAACTTGAGCTTAGTCATATTGTCGCGCCTAAGACGGCTCACAAGGTGGATCCTGCTGCTCGCGTTGAGATTGAAAAGAGACTAGCCAAACTCGATGAGCTCAAGCGAGAGAAATCACCGGCCTATCCGACGTACATCACTTTTTCGACCGCAACCCTCAAGTATAACCGGTGTAACTGGCTGACGATCGATGGGCTCGACGAACATTGGAAACCAGGACACGCAACTGCAATCGTCAGCAAGACGGCTCACAATAGTGAATTACTGCTAGGGTTGGAGAATATTTCAGCGGCGTCGATTGAGTTGGAAGCGGATCAGTTCCCAGACTTGCAAACGGTCCGCATTTACGACTCGCACCATTTGATGGTACGTAAACCGTCTGAGCCCGCACTCTTGAGTACATTCAGTGTATCTCGTCGGTCCGATCTCACTTTGGGCGTGCACCTGCGAAAAAAGGATGGCAAATGGGAGCAAGTTTCTCCCTTGGAAACGGCATCTCGCGCGCTCGTCAAGAAGCATGGAGTTCAAGGGCCAATCGATGATGCATTCATGAGTTCCTTCCTCTTTGTCAAGCCATCGGGGAAAGGGAGTAATCCTGCTTTCGACAAGTGGGTGGATATCGAGATGGAGCGAGCGATACGCGAGTGGCATCGTCAAATGCGAGGCGATGTTCGGGTGAAGTCATCCGAAGAGCTCAAGCCCGAAGACTTCGAGAATCATAACTTGGTGCTTTGGGGCGATCCTGCAAGCAATCCAACCCTAGCGAAGATTGCAGACAAGCTGCCGATTCAATGGGACGACAAGCAAATCAAACTGGGTGATAAAAGTTATGCGTCGGCAACGCACGCTCCCGTCCTGATCTATCCCAATCCGCTCAACCCCGATCGCTACGTCGTGCTCAATAGCAGCTTTACTTACCGTGAGTACGACTATCTCAACAATGCTAGGCAAGTTCCCAAGCTTCCTGATTGGGCCATTCTCGATTTGACTACTCCGCCAGATGCTCGTTGGCCTGGCAAAATAGTTGATGCCGACTTTTTCGATGAGCAGTGGAATGTGAAGGCGAGCCGCTAAAAAGCGAACTCGCACTGACAAATCTGTAGTTGCCAGTAACTAGCGAGTCACGAACTCCTAGTTATCTGACGTTGGCATGGTTAGCCGCCGACATCGTCTGCTCGGCGGTCTTCGAGCCCTTCGGCCCAGAGGGACTTTGCGTCTTGCTGCAGTCGCGCGCCAACTTGTGTAATGACGTTCATGCACATGAAATTTGCTCCGCGGGCCGCGATAGCTGGGGAGTATCCATGTGTGATGCCATAAAGGAAAGCGCCTGCGAACATATCTCCTGCACCTGTGAGGTCCTTTGGATGGCATGCAAAGGCTGGCACATGGGATTCTTCGCCTGCGTAGCGCACAAAAGCGCCGTGCGGTCCATCGGTTACAACGCAATTGGGTACCAGCGTTTTCAGTGCTTCGAACGCTTCTGTTGTATTGGCGGTCTTGGTTACAGCCATGGCTTCAGGGGCGTTGCAAAACAGCAAGTCGCTTTGAACGAGCGCTTCGCGGAAAGCATCTCCAAACACTTCTGGGATAAACGCATCCGAACAAGTCAAGGCGATCTTGGTCCCGCTCGCCTTGGCTGCTTGGATCGCTTCCTTGATCGCGTGTTGGCCTGTTTCTGGGTTGGCAAAGACGTAGCCCTCGATGAACAGCCAGGTTGATTTTGCAATGCGTTGGTGGTCAACGTGTCGCGCGGCAAGATGGCTGGAAACGGCCAAGCATGTGCGCATAGTGCGTTCGGCGTCCGGTGTGATTAGCGCAACGCAGGTACCCGTCGTTTCGCCAACGATGACTGGGTTGCCGATATTGATCTTGAGATCGCTAAATTCTTCGGAGTAGTGCAACCCATAGCGGTCGTCACCCACGCATCCGATAAATGCCCCTCGACCACCCAATTGAGAAAGTCCGATCACCGAGTTCGCGACCGACCCGCCGCTGACGAGGCGAAGCTCTTGATGGGCTTCCGAGAATCGCTGAAGCAATTTCTTTTGCTCATCTGCATCGACGAGTCGCATGGTGCCGCGTTCAAAATCTAGCGAGGCAAAATCGGCGTCCTCTAGCTCTAGGAAAATGTCCACAATTGCATTTCCTAAACCACAAACGTCATAATCACGCATCGAGGGAATCTGCTTTCTTTGCCGCGTATGTCTAAATCGCGTATTTCGGGTAGGTTGGGTGCGAATCTGGAATCGAATGGTAATCCATGAAAATCCCAGAGTATTCTGCCACCACGAGGTGTTTCGCTACACCAAAATTCTAGTCCAGTTTTCAAGGGTCGGTAGCCCAACCTATCTTGTGGGTATATTAATGAACGGAACCCCGAAAAATACGTAGATATCGCTGCGACCTGTTCGGCAGAGCCTCATCCCCTCCTCGGCGCGAAAGCACTATGGCAACCAACAAATCAAACCGACCTAATCCTGGAAAAAACAAGGTTCAAAACCGAGGCCAAACCGTTCCGGAGCAGCCCAGCGAGGAATCCGACGACTCCATTATTGGAACCATGTTTTGGAGGTCCGTTGGGGTACTTTCCGTCGCGGCAGCGGCGGCTGTTGGAATCTATTTTGCAACGCGACCGAGCAAAGAGGCTGGTCCAGAAAAGAAGACGGCCGTCATCGAACCAAAGCAGCGAACCACGCCGGTTTCGGTGTCGGTTCCCGATATTCCGTTCACCGATATCACGGCGCAATCGGGGATCCAATTTGTTCATTTCAATGGTATGGACAGCGAGCGGCTGTTACCGGAAACGATGGGCGGCGGCGGAGGTTTCTTTGATTTCGATAATGACGGGGACCAAGATATTCTCTTGGTCAGCTCCACTCGATGGCCTTGGAGCACGGTAGGTACGCCTCCGAAAAGTACGCTATCGCTCTACGAAAACGATGGCCAAGGTAACTACAAAGACGTTTCGGAAGAACGAGGGCTCGTTGGCAGTTTTTACGGCATGGGGCCCGCCTTCGGTGACTTCAACAACGATGGATGGACCGATGTGTTCGTGACCGCCGTCGGTACCAACCATCTCTACCGAAACGTCGAAGGTAAATTTACGGATGTCAGTTCTGAGATGGGGGTCGAAGGGTCCGCTGACCAATGGAGTTGTCCGGCCGCGTGGTTTGATTACGATCGCGACGGCAAACTCGATCTGATTGTCGGCAACTATATCAAGTGGAGCCGCGATATCGATCTCTCGTTGGCTTCTACTCTCGAAGGAACAACGCGTGGCTACGGTCAGCCCACCAACTTCAGCGGCGCGCACATGCTGCTGTACCACAATGATGGCAACAAGTTCACGGAGGTTTCGGAAAAGGCGGGGCTGCATATTGAAAATGTCGATACTCGCGTACCCCGCGCCAAAGCGCTCGGCATCGCGATCATGGACCCTAACCGCGATGGTTGGCCAGATGTTTTCGTAGCCAACGATACCGTTGCTCGGTTCTTGTTTGTCAATAAAAAGGATGGCACGTTTAACGAAGACGCCACCCGGCAAGGACTCGCTTTGAGCCGGGATGGACTAGCAACCGGTGCGATGGGTGTCGACTGCGGGTTTCTTTGTAACGATGTTCGCATCGCGCTCGGGATCGGCAATTTCGCCAACGAACCCTCGAGCCTTTACGTCAGCGAAGGCCAAGGTGCGTTGTTCTCAGATATGGCCTCGGCTAC
>CAIXME010000547.1 GCA_903920425.1 uncultured Pirellula sp.
ATTACCCCTTTTTTGCAGCTTGCAGCATATTGAAGCTGGTCATCAGATTTCGATAGTTCGGCAAGTGATTGGACAGAAGATTTCCGAGTCCCTGCATGTCGTTTCGCCAATCCCGATGTAGCTCGCAAGCGACCGAGAACCAGTTCATCAACTGAACTCCCGCTGCCGACATACGCTGCCATGCTGCTTGTTGGACCGTAGTATTGAAAGTGCCTGATGCGTCTGTTACGACGAAAACGTCATAGCCGGCTTCGATGGCCGAGAGGGCCGGAAAGGAAACACAAACATCGGTGACAACGCCTGCGATAATGAGTTGCTGGCGCCCCGTGGCTTGGATCGCTTTGACAAAGTCCTCATTGTCCCATGCGTTGATTTGACCAGGACGATGAATGAATGGTGCGTCCGGAAATCGTTCAATCAGCTCTGGTACGAGAGGACCATTAGGTCCTTCGTCAAAACTGGTGGTAAGGATCGTTGGCAACTGAAAAAATTTACCAATGTCTGCTAATGCAATGACACTGTTCTTAAAATCGTCTGGCGAAAAATCCTGTACTAGAGAGATCAAGCCTGATTGATGATCGACCAGCAAAAGGACGGCATCGTCTTTCGATAGTTTTTTGTAGGGTTTTGTCATGGCCTGGATTCCTTTGGTTTGGAGAAATGGAAAATTATTGAAAGAGCAGGTACCTATTACTTAATGCTTTGGGCGAATGCGAGAACATCTGCATTCAGTTCCTCTCGATTCGTGGTTGTCAACGCATGAGGAGCTCCGGGATAGACCTTGAGCGTCGCGTTTGGAATGAGCTTGGCTGCAATACGAGCAGTGACATCGATGGGAACTACTTGATCGTCGTCGCCGTGAACGATCAGAGTTGGGACATCTATTTTTTTGAGATCTTCGGTTTGGTCGGTCTGCGAGAAGGCAGCGATGCAGTCGTAGAGATTCTTTAGTCCAGCCTGCATCCCTAAAAGCCAGAATGTATCCTGCACGCCCTTCGAGACAGATGATCCCGGGCGGTTTGTACCGAAAAAGGGAACGCAAAAGTCCTTGAACAGTTGAGCTCGATCCGCCAAGAGGTTGGCGCGAAGCGTATCGAAAACTCGCATCGGAACTCCATTGGGATTCGACTCCGATTGGAGCATTACAGGCGTGACGGCACCAACTAGCACGGCACCGGAAACCCGCCCAGTTCCATGTCTGGCAATATAGCGAGCGACTTCACCGCCTCCGGTGGAATGCCCGACGTGTATTGCATTGCATATGTCCAACGACACCATCAGCGTCTCCAAATCGTCCGCATACGTATCCATGTCGTTGCCATGCCAAGTCTGAGTGGACCGTCCATGGCCGCGCCGGTCATGCGCGATGCAACGAAAACCACGTGATGCGAAGTAAAGCATGTGCTCGTCCCACGCGTCGCTGTTGAGCGGCCAACCGTGACTAAATACGATGGGCAGGCCCTTTCCCCAGTCTTTGTAGAAAATATAAGCGCCCTCTTTCGTCGTTACCGTTGGCATTGGTCTATCCTTCTGATTTGATGAGCACCGAGGCTCAATGGTTTGTTTGAAGTCTTATGTATGCGCTGCCGCACCATCGAGTGATTCAGAGCAATCTCGAATTTTCTTTATTTGCTCAGAGTGGAGTAAGACCCGGACGATCGCTGAGCGATCAATTGCTTTGCTTGGTCAATTGCGTTCTTGACGCCAGCGATCGTTTCGTCGTAGTACGCCGGGCCAGCTTCCACAATCCAAGCGTTCAATCTGAACTTCGTCGCAAACCCATGAGTCTGCAGACGGACCTCTGTGTCATATGCGAGTAGCATGCCACGTACGACAGCGTTCTCAACATCGCCAGCAGGTAGTGAATCGTTCCCTGCATCCTTGATGAGCGGGGCAAATGCAACTTGCTTTGCACCGATGCGTACAGCTTCGCGAAGTGCTGTGCGCCCAACCGCTTCCATCCGAGCCAAAGATAAGTCCGCTTCGCTTCCAAGCCCAATTAGCAGCAGTTGTCTCGGCTTAATGAGTCCTTCGGGATGCGTTATGAGCATTGTTTCAAACGCATCGCCTTTGAACTCCCCTCGTTGACGCAGGGAAGAAATCACCCCACCAAGTCGCTTGTCCAGTTCCAACGGCGCTCCAAAAAGCCTCGTGTCAGAGGTTGGGGTTTTCTCAAAATAACAAACAATCTGCAGCGGTACGTCCGCATCGTAGGGACCTTGCATCCGTACGATGATTGGCAATCCACTTGGCCCTTCTATTTTGGTTTCCAACGGAGGCTTCTCTTGCGAAAATGCAACCGTTGGGGTCCAATTAGCCACAACTACCACTATCAATAGCATTGCAAAAAGACTTCGAATCAAGATATTCTCCTTCGATTGTTGAGTGCGAAAGGACTTGTGCTTTGCGGACTATCCTGCCGCCGCAGATCTAAGCGTTGGAGAAGGACAATGACTTTTGCCCTCGGCATCGCTAGAATTGCAGTCGCAGGCAGTGGCGAATTTGAAAACGCCTGTCCCATACCGTTGGAGTTAGTGATGCTGCCCTATGGCGAAGGAAACACTACAGCAATTGTTCGGGAGTACGTTGCTCAATTGGCGGAATCGCCTACAGATATTCCTCAAGATGCAATAGTTCGCGAGTTGCTTGGGCGAGCCGTTGGGCGGCTACATCTTTTATGTGCAACGGTTCTGTACCAACGCTATCCTCGATTGACGCAAGCACCGTTGAATCTTCAGGCGGAAGAATTACTCAGTTCGGTTGTCGAACGGCTGTTGAAGGCTATGCGAAACGCTCGCCCGACTGGCGTTCGCCAATTTTTTGCGTTGGCGAATCAGCACATGCGTTGGGAACTCAATGACCTGGCCAGACGCTTAGATAAAGAAGATCCTGACATTCAGTTGATGGAGACACTCGCGATGGCTCCCGAGAGCAGCGGCAACGAATTGAGCCAAAGCGCTCGGAGGATGCTTCAAGCGATTGACGATCTTCCTGAAGACGAGAGAGAGGTATTTAGTTTGATTCGGATTCAAAATGTCACGCAATCAGAAGCCGCAGAAATACTTGGAGTTTCGGTCAAAACGATTCAGCGACGGTTAAATCGAAGTCTAGTTCTGCTGACTCAATCGCTAGCGGATCTGGATTTTGGTTCGAATGAGGCGGATAAAAGTTAGTTCGAACTTGCTGTCGCGAATTTACTGCGAGACGGATGCTTTCGCCGATGGCTCTTACGATTTGATCACTCTAGACGACCTGAAAAAATGCGAAACGAAGAACAGGTCACGGAAATACTGGAACTGATTCTCGAGACGAATTGCGACCCCGCGGAGGTGTGCAAAAATAGTCCAGAACTACTTCCAGAGATTCGTCGACGGTTAAATCAGATGCGGAGGATCGAACAACAGCTCGAAGAACTGTTCCCGAGTTCATTAGCTCCCGAAAGCGCCAGCGCAAATCGAGATGGTTTACCTCACCAACGGCTTCCAACCATCCATGGCTATAAAGTGGAAGGTGTCCTAGGGATTGGCGGCATGGGCATTGTTTATAAAGCACGACACCTGAAGCTCAATCGAGTCGTCGCCCTCAAAATGTTGCGCGCCGGGCAATTTGCGACGGAAAGCGAGTTGACCCGTTTTGCTCGAGAGTCTCAAGCGATTGCGGAGTTACATTGCCCGCATATCGTCCAAGTCCATGATGTTGGCGATGCGGAGGGCCGACCATTCTTTACTATGGAGTTGGTAGAGGGTGGAAGTCTGGCGGAACATCTACTTGGCAGGCCGCAAACAGCTAACAAAGCTGCCGAAATGGTACAAACATTGGCTGATGCAATCCATTCCGCGCATGCCCAAGGGATCATTCATCGTGACCTCAAGCCTGCGAACATTCTTCTGTCTCGTGACGGTTGCCTCAAGATCGCTGATTTCGGTTTGGCTCGACATGTCGAATGTGATAATCCGTTAACCATGAGCGGTACACAATTAGGAACACCCAGCTATATGGCGCCTGAGCAAGTGCTTGGTGGGCCAGACTCAATTGGTCCATCGGTAGATGTTTACTCGCTAGGAGCTATTCTTTACGAAATGCTTACTGGTCGCCCACCGTTCCGAGCTGAAACTGCGCTCGAAACTCAGCGTCAGTTGACTCAGGTTGAGCCTGTTGCACCGGCCCGTATCAACGCCAGCGTGCCACGTGACCTGGAAACCATTTGCTTGAAGTGTTTGAATAAGCAGCCAAAAACTCGTTACGCATCGGCCGAGGCCTTGGCTAATGATCTACGAAGATTTCTTCGAAATGAGCCAATTCACGCTCGTCCAGTAACTCGTCGCGAACGATTGATTCGCTGGGCAAGACGCAATCCTGCAGTCACAGGATTGGCCGTTACGGCTGTCGGATTGATCTTGCTCGCTATCGTCTTCGGGATGCGCGAGTACCGTTCTGCTAAGCAGCTATCAGCCGAATTGGACCGCTGGAATCAACGGCTTGAATTCGTGAATCGCGTAGAGCAGGAAGGACGCTTCACTGAGGCGCGAGCTATTCTTGGTCGCATACCCGATGGAGGCTCGGATACACTCCGCAGTAGAATTCGCCAGGCACAGAATGAACTCGATCTTGCCGAAAGACTAGACGAAATTCGAATGAGTCGCGGAAAGTTTACTCAAGGGGGCGGTATCGCGTATGACGAATCATGTCGCAAGTACACAGAAGCCTTTCGCAAATGGGAGATCGGAGGCGTCGATGATAGCGCCCAAGACGTTGCCCAACGAGTCAAAGATTCCACGGTCAGCTTTGCACTGATCGCTGCCTTAGATGATTGGGCTGCTTGCGCAGATGCTAAAAGTAGGAGTTGGATTTTGGAAGTTTCACGTCGTGCGGATCCTGATCCATGGCGTGATGCAGTGCGCGATCAAGGGAAGTGGGCCGATATCGAACATCTGAAAACGCTCGCTGACTCTGCCAAACTTCAGAATCAACCGATTGCACTCTTAGTTGCAATGGGAACGCGATGGCGTCGCTTAGGTGGAGATCCAAAACAATTTCTGCAGCGAGTTCATCACAGTTACCCCGATGATTTTTGGCTCAACTTCGAATTGGCGCATCTGCATTTCGCAGACGATCCCGCGTCCGCCTTGGGACACAACTTAGCAGCGTTGGCTTTACGCCCCAGCGCGGCGTTGGTGCACTTTAATTTGGGCATGTCTTACGAGAGACTTCGACGTCTCGATGAGGCTAGTTTTCATTTCAAACGTACGATTGAAATTGAGCCGACGCATAGCTGGGCAGAGTATCAACTCGGAATCGCCCTGGCGAATTCAGGCAATATTCAGGAGTCTTTGCAACATTTCTACAAGGCCATCGAACTCGATAAGAGCTACAAAGATGCCCGAAATGGATTGCGGATTGCCTTGGTAAAGTTGGGGAAGTTGGAAGAAGCTGCCATCGTTTGGGATTCGACTCTGACTGATCCGACAGCGACTCATGAAGATGTCGATGGTATTGCGGAGCTAAATCTTTATTTGGGGAATGAAGAGAAATATCAAAACGCCTGCGAAGTAATGTTGAATCGCTTCGGAAGTTCTACAGATGCGCTTGTGCGCGAACGCCTTGGCCGCGCTTGCTTGTTGCAGCCGAAATCTCCTGAGACACTAAATACAGCCATAGCTTTGATCGATCTATCGTTGGCAACATTGCCCGAAGAACAGCAGTGGGCAAGGCCCTTTATTAAATTCGCGAAGGCGTTGAGCGAATATCGCGAGGGTCGTTTTGATGAGGCAATTACTATTTTGAAGGGCGACGCAGGGATGGTGCTCCAACCAGGTCCTGATTTAGTGCTTTCGATGGCTCTATTTCAGCTGAATCAACGTGACGAGGCAGGGAGAACACTTGCGCGAGCTGAACAAGAATTGGATCGTGATAAAAACATTTCGAATCGCGAAAGATGGTTGTTTCAGATTCTTCGACGTGAGGCTGGTGAACTCCTCAAGAGCGTTCATTGAGCAGTAGGTTAAATTTGATCATTGGGATAATGATGGCTTCCATCATCCGGCAGATTGGATTTCGTTTTTATGTGATTTCGGAACCTACACCGGGAGATCATGGATGCCCTAGGAGGGGCCGCTGATTTCTTGATGACACAGAACTCAACGAGCGAATTGTCAAGTTGCTTGGGAAGTAAAATAGAATTGGCGATCTGCCACTTCCAGATAGAGACTTTGCTAAACGATTTTGGTCATTTTTTAGAAAGGCACCTGGCCATGAGCTCTCTTTGCCAACCTGCTCCGGTTAGACACGCCGGGTCGAGGTTAGGCGATGATATTGAAGGCCAAAGAACAGGCAGGTGCCAGTCAGCCCAGTCCCCATTGTAGTTTTCGAACCGTGCTGCGAAGTTGTTAAAGAAAGTGGGGAAGCGGAAATGGGTCAGAAAATGGTCCGGCGATCAAAGTCGCAAGCAATACCTCCAACTAGCACCGGTTTGACACACCGGAAAGCCGACTAGCGTCAAGTTTCCAACTAATTCGTTCATAACCACCGAAGCTGGTAGTCGCTTCGGCAACTGACATCAGTTGCATGGACCCAAGCAGGGCACGATCGAAGATGTTTCGTGAATATCATTTCAACTTCGCAGATGAGTTAAAACCAGGCCCGGCTGCGGTCAACGTTCGTGCATAAAGACGAACGTCCTGAGTTTCAAGCCGGTAGGAAATGAACGAAACTTGTGCGTACAAATCTGTGCCTTGAACCATGATGAATACCGGGAACAGTTGGGACTTGTCCCGTGGCCGGAACGCCCTCAAACGTTAAGGCCTGTCCTCGGCTTCTCCGATTTCAAGGGATATTTACAAATCGAAATATTCAACTTGCCACCTGCGAGGAGAATCGCTCGATAACCTACCGAAGTGGTTTACCATGGTATGGACTGTTGGTGACTCTACAGAGCAGCATCGTCAGGTGGTTACGTTTCCTAAGAATGCGTATGGTTCAGCAGGTCGTCTATTATTCATTCTCAACGAGGACAATGTCTGGTCTTGTGATCTCGTCGGTGCCAAGGATTGGGAAATAGTACTCACGCAATAGTGTGCGCTTGCTAATAGATAGGGCAGGGCGATTTGAGGCCGCATTTGCTTGATTTGCTGGAATCCCTTCGTGAGTGCTATGACGTACTCTTGGCTGGATGCATGAATGTGACCAATCTAACGCGCGGATGTCACCATGTTCGCGTTCGCGAAACACCGAATTCGAACCGAAACACCGCGAATGTCG
>CAIXME010000548.1 GCA_903920425.1 uncultured Pirellula sp.
CACCAATCGATCTGCAAAGAACATGGGTATGGCGGACAATACGACTTTCGCCTGAGCATGCTCTGCCAATTGGGATTGGTATCGCTGGCCGGCTTCCATTACCGGTCGCAACAACTCTTCTTGCTGGCGGACGCGAGCAAGCATGCGGTGCGCTTCGCTGAGCTCATGAAAATGACTTAGCAGTCTACCGATACGTTCATTCCATGGCTTGCGTTCCAACATATGGTGGCGAATAAACTCATCGAGGCGCTGCACATCCTTGACTGCAACGGTCTGATTGAGGATGTCCATTGCCTTTCCGCGAAAGCCATTCGTTTTCTGGAGCCAACCAAAGTACTCTTTGTAACTGCTGCTGGTACGAAACCCTCTCTCTTTTAGCGTTTTCGCGATTGCCCCACCCGTCCCGAGGTCTCCCAAATCCTGAACGATTCCTCGTTCCGAATCGCAATAGGCGTACACCTTCTCCACAACATTTTCGGCGTTCAGATACATCACCTGACAAATGGTGTACGCATCGCCCGTTTCCGCGTTAGAGAAACACGCGAGCAATGCAGTGTAGTGACCAGAGCCGCTGCGAAGATATCGGATCTGAGGTCGCCCACCTTCCCCAATCGTGCGGTCAAAGGCTCCGCGAATGTACGTTTTTTCATCCCGCTCGTTTTTGGAAGCACCCGCTGCCACGTTGTAGTTGCGCGTTTGAGGACGAACCAACAACGTTAGCAACGCATCCACCATGGTGGATTTTCCGGAACCATTCTCGCCCACCAAAAGAGTCGTTTGCCCATTGGGGCGAACGGAGTAAACCCCTCCATCAAACGTTCCCCAATTGTAGATCTCAATCTTCGCCAACCGAAATCCGGGCAACGGTGGTCGTGCATCCAAGTTATCCAAATCGATCATGATTCCCCCGAGTCTGTCTCTAAGAGGCCCGAGCCTGTCTCCAATGAGAGAGAACTCGCCGCGCTGGCCATCGATGCGCGCAATCGCTCCAGGTCAGCCAAGGGCAATCTCGCTTTGATGATGCGTCGAATTTCCCACGTGGGAGGATCTTTTTCGAATGGACGAACGAACTTAAGCTCCTCTAGCTTTCGCAAGGCAGAAGCCAACGTTCGGTTCAATCGAATCGCGTCGGACTGGTCTGGAAAAAACGCTTCCCAAACGGAAAGTAAATCGCTTTGCGCTACAACGCAACGCTCGTTCCGGACATCCTCTTGTTCGTATTGCATGAACTCTTCGCGCAGTATGACGCAGAGCAGCGTAGCGTCGTACCCGAGCGGCGTTCGTCGGAACAGTCTTGGCAATACCGGAAAATCGGATGGCGTCTCCTCCTCTTCTATTTGCCTTAGAAATGCCATCGCATCCGGCTCGTCGACAACGAGCATTAGTCCCAGCTTGCCAAAATACTCGGTAATGGACGAGATGTTTTCAAGCAGTTTCTCCCAAAGCTCCGGGTGTTCATCGTGATAGATCACACCCTGCAGCAATCGGATCGCGACAGGGCTCCAGTCGACCGGGACGGGAATGGGGCTTTTCAGACTTGGTTCGAGTTTTTCCACGGTGTGCTCAAATTTCCTAGTACACAGTAACGCGTCGGTCACCGAGGCTTGTTAGGGATTTTTGGATTGGCGGCTTTGCGTGTGAATACGATTCTGGGAACGGAGAGCCGCAGTGGTTGATTGTGTGGTTTCGTATCTGCAATAGAGATATAGTCGGTCTGCGAACGGTCGATCGTGTGCGCGTCGTCATGCGCGATTTGCAGGTAACCTAGCAATTCGACCACGCCGAGAGTCAGTGGACAACGATCTAGCAATTCCACCAGCGTTCTGCTGTCGCTGTCCCCTGTAGCCTCGCGGATGTTTGCTCGCAACTTTCGCATATCGAGTCGCTGCATTTTTGCGAAGCTTGCAATCATCAGACCTGCCTTCTCAGGTGCAACTATCTGTTCCTCGATGGACGCATTCTCAAAACTTTGCGGAGGAATCCAAAACGTGCGAGCCAGCGGAGATTGGATAGCCGCCTCCGAATCGATCGATAGCTGCAATTTCTGGCAAGCGTCACTGCCTCGCAATCGTATTGCATGTTGCCGAATATCGCGTAGGACACTTGCCAAACGAACTCGATGAGCAGCGGCCTTGGCATCCAAGAGGCGCCGCAACGTCGCCGAAAGACGAGCGGTGGTTCGCATGACTTTTTCCGCTTCGGCCAAGAGCGATGGAACCATCCGCCGAATGCGTGCGAGCGATTCATGCTGATCCACCAAGGCTGCAACGCGTTGGATCTCCTCGATGTTTTTTCTTAGAGCCGCTTGCTGTGTTGGAGAGAACATAAAAGAGACAAAGGCAAAGAAGCTGATCCCTTCATCCTGTTGCTTCAGCAGATCCTCCGAGTCCAATGCATGGCTCAGGATCTCTCCCCGTGCACCAACTCCAGAAGAGTGCAAACGCTGGACCTCACCCGCAATCGATTGGAATCGTTCTTCCACCGCACGAAAGTCTGCCTGCAGCGCTTTGAGCATATCGACGGCGTTTTGGAATCGTTCGCGGATCTGTGCGGGACGGTAGACTTGAATCGATTTTCCCGACTCGATGTCCTGAATCTCTCGATCGATTTTGGCTCGCTGCGCTCTTAGATAGTCCAGCCGACGATTGGGGTCCGCTGTCGCACCTCGAACGATGTCATCAAGTGTATTGATTACCAAACGCAATCGACTGTCGGTGCCAACGAGATTCGATCCGCGTGCGATAGACGAATCGACGAACTGGATCGCTTCCTCTGCGTATCGGGTCAATTGAAACTGGGGCTCTGTAGAGGAGGCCTCCAGAAACCGTTGCATCCAACCCGCATCAGCCCATTGCGACAAATAGCGGTCCGGTGCCCCCGACAATGGCGTCGGATCGGCCCGGTGAACCACCTCTAAATATTCCGTCAGTCTTGCTCGCAGTTCCATCTGACCGATGGAAATGAACTCGCCAGATTTGAAAACACTTTGCAGAAAGTCCAAAATCAAGGGCGCGTTATCGGAGCGCAGCAAGCGTGCCGAGGGAGACGCAGCAAAGAAAGTTTGAATACTTTCGCGCCGCAAGGACGCTGTGAAACGAGGGTTTGCCATACAACTCCAGGTTAGTTGACCTCAGATCAACTTAAACGTTTTCGATCCTAGATTGGCCTTAGAAACCCAAATTTTCCTTGCCAAAACAACCGAAAACGGCTTGAACAATGCAGGCATTTGCGTGGGGGACCGCTCGAGCAATTCGCCTTAAATCGCCACAGAGCTCCCACGGCGAGCTCCAGCTGCCAACCCAAATGGGCGTCGAGCATTCCTCCGAACCGGTCAGGCGTGACAATTGTCAAACCATCAAGTAAACTACGTCATTCTGAACTTTTTGGTAAATCTCTCTTGGCATCCCTAATGGCACAACCTGACACGGCAACCACCGCAACCCTAGTCCCGATGCAGACGCTCGCGGACAGTATCGAATTCGCCAAATTGGCGGCTCGGGCTGCAGCCGAAAACAAAGGACAAGACATACTCGTACTGGACCTGTCCAAACAAACCTCGATTTTCGATTGCTTCGTCATTGCGACGGGAACCAGTCGCCGGCAATTGCATGCGATCGCAGAAGAAATCGACCGAGTATTTAAAGGGCGTGGCGAAAAGCGTCTGAGCATGTCCGGTTACGACGAAAGCCGCTGGATTGCGTTGGATTACGGCGGGGTTGTGATACACCTATTCGACGAAGAATGCCGCAGTTTCTATGACCTGGAAGGTCTTTGGGCCGACAGCTCTCGTATCGACCTTTCCGAAACACTGCGAGACTTGAACGCGCGAGTCAGTATCTAGTTCACGGATGAAAGGGGTGTTAGCCCATGGCAATTTCGATCGAGTATCTGTTGTGGCTGATTCCAATCCTGGCAGCCATCTCGCTGGTGATGGCTGCAACTCGACACGAACGTATCGACAAGATCATGGGTCAAGCATGGCGCACGGCGCTCTGGACCCTCAGCTTCTTAGGCGCCATCGCTGCCGTCCTCTGGTTCGCCATGTTCTGGATCGGCTAGGGTTCGCGACATTGGACGTTGTCCAAAAGTGGCATAGGCTTCCAGCCTGTGAACCCCCGCGCGACGCAAAAGGGGTCAGGTCTCTTATTCGCGAAGTACACCACACGGGCCTGGAAATCTCCCGCCGTCGAACTTTTGGAGAACAACGCGAGGTATTGCCTATCTGAGCTTTCAAGCTTCAACGAAGAAGAAACTTTGTAAAAGGAAAATGGTTCAGGTTACTTATGCCCTATTACATGTAACTGCCCCGAAGCATCGATTTCCTGCCTATGGGATTTAGAATACCGGTGCCATAGGATGCTGGGAGTGTTAACGGGCGGCATCTTTGTAGCCAGCCAGTCACGCATCCATCGGGGCAAGCCCGATGGTGTGCCAAGAGCAGCGTCTATCAATCCCCTGAAAGCTGAAAGCGAAGGCCTAAACATCGCAAACCGCATGGGCTTTAAAGCCACACCTGGCCCTGAGCCAGGTGAGCTATGACTGAGAGGCTACCAGACCATTGCCGCGCACATCCCTCCTCCACCTGGCCTTCGGCCAGGTGGAGGAGGGAGTGTTAACGGGCGTCATCCTTGTAGCCAGCCAGTCACGCATCCATCGGGGCAAGCCCGATGGTGTGCCAAGAGCAGCGTCGATCAGTTCTCTGCGGGCGACGCAAAAGGGGTCAGGTCTGGGCCAGGTCTCTTAATCGCGATTAACCCGCAGTTGCACCGGCACGATCATTGGCTGTTTGAACGCTGCGATAGAACGACGTCTTTGGACTAAGTGGCGTAAAACTTAGGGCACAGGAGTAATGGTAAAAGTCCCATCACTGACTGTCGGAAATGCACTAA
>CAIXME010000549.1 GCA_903920425.1 uncultured Pirellula sp.
GCTTCAGAAGGACTCGCCATGCTCTGCTTACGAATAACCTTCGGAGCTAAACCGAGGCCAAAGTAGGGCTAGGGAGTTCGTTCTCTGATTCTTTTTGATTCCCAGCTGCCGCGCGATTTCGATTAGGAAAATGCCAGCTTGCGAGGGAAACAAATACAGCAACGTGGTGCGTGCCAACTGCCTTTAAGGTACGTTTGCCAGGTTTTTGCTCGGCAGATGGATGGAGCGGTTCCTGGTGTTAGCAATGCGGGTGTTAACTGCCGCGTTTGCCGGTGGTCTGAACTGGTATGGTGCATGTTGCCGGTGTCATTGCCGGCCACATAATTCCCATCCAAATCCTGGACCATGAATAAATCTCGGGGCGTTCATACCCCGTCGATTTACTCGACGTACCTAGCTGCGCATGAAGTAGAAGATGTTGAAGGAGCAGGCGCACCTTATTGCCGACCACAAACGCGCAATCTCGCACTGAAGCGACATTATTGGCAGATCGTTGAGCAATATTCAGTTGACGCATGACTTCCTCCCAGCACCGTTAAGCGCAGATCGAGAGATGACTATGAAACTAAACTATTCTTACCACACAAAATGGAACCAGGCCCTCGAGGTTGATCCGAAAGAATGAGTCTCGAATACCTGTCCGCACCTGATCGTAAACAATCTCGGTAGTCGCCACAACATTTTGGCAACCCATTTCCGAGAAAGTTATGGCAGTCAGACTATGGTATCGATTGAAAGGTTCGCGAGGAAAGCACTATTTTTCAAAAAATCCGACAAATGTAGAAATTGGATTGAATGCATTGCGTTTCTACTGATCAAACGACAACTTCGATTTGCTCAACTGAAAAGACTTGCTGTCTCCCCCGCCAAACGTGACTCGTGCCATACGCCTCAATCCTCGCCCTTCCACGGACGAGATCGTACCCCGGCCGTAGCTGGGATGCATCACGATATCCCCTTCCTCAAATCGATCCACTGGGATTCCATCGAGGGTGGTGGCTGCCGCAACTTGTGCCGCCGTCTTCAGCCCCCCCTTGGGCAATTGCTTGTTCAGCCGCTCCAGCTTCTTGGAGATTGCGTCCAACCCCATCGGAATATCCTGTTCCACTGGCGGATCGATTGGACCAAGATCATTGAAAACGAGATCATTACCAGGGAATTCATCTGGAACCTCTTGCGATACTTCCCATTCCTCGATCGGAGCCTGTATGGCTTCGTTGCGAGATTTGGGTGCCGAGGGCTTGCGTTTCCCTGAATGCAGAAAGCTCCGCGACTCCCATGCGCTTTGGTCCGCATCTCCATCAAAATCTCCATAGCTATCGTCGTAACCAAAGGGTTCACTCTGGTCAACAATCTCCATCTCCGCCCGCGGCAACTCAAGCAAAAAGGAACTTGGCGAACTCATCCTCGTATTGCCAAACCCACGCACCCTCGCCGTACTCAATTGCAATCGATTGCGAGCACGAGTGATTCCCACAAAAAACAGCCTTCGCTCCTCTTCCAACTGGGACGGATCTCGCAAGGAACGAACATGCGGAAGCACTTCTTGCTCAACGGCGATAATGAACACATTGTCAAATTCCAGCCCTTTGGCGGAGTGCAATGTCATCAACGTCACTTTGCTGTCGCTGTCGGTGATTCCGTCGGCGTCGGCGAGCAAGGTTACTTGTTCCAAGAAACGTTCGATGGAGTTACCGTCAACGTCTTGACGATCCACTTCGGCAGCATCTGCAATCAATTCGTTGATGTTGCCTTGTATGCTCTCATCGGGCGTTTCGGATTTCTTGGCTGATAGATATTTGACGTAGTCTATCTTTTTCACGAGATGCTGCAGCAAATCAGCGAGAGGTCCTGTCATCATCTGCACGAGCTGCTCGTATACGTTCAAAAACTCGCGAGCCCCCGCGCTCGCCTTCTTGCTGAGCAATCCATGCTCAATCGCAGCCCGCAATGCAACCAGCATGGGGATATCTTTGGCGCGAGCCAGCTCTGTGACTTTCGATAGCGATTTATCACCGAGCCCTCGCGTTGGAACATTCACTACCCTCAAAAACGAGATGTCATCCGTTGGATTGTGCACCAAACGCAGATAAGCCAAGAGATCTTTGATTTCTTCTCGATGATAGAATCGAAATCCACCAATCAATTGGTAATTGAGTTTTCGCCGCAGCAATGCTGCTTCCAAAAGCCGGGAATGCGCATTGGTTCGGTAAAGGATGGCGAAATCCTTTGGCTTGGCACCGTTTTCCAATACGGCCAATGCAATCTGATCTGCAATATTGTCCGCTTCGTCTCGAGCCGACGAATAGGAACACAGTCGAACAGGCGTGCCGCTTTCTCGCGAAGGAATTAAAAGCTTGGCCTTGCGACGCTGATTGCACGCAATCAACGAATCGGCAACCGACAATATTTCTGGTGTGCTCCTGTAGTTTTGCTCCAATCGCACCGTCACCACATTCGGATAGTCTCGTTCAAAGTTGAGAATATTCGAGATATCTGCACCTCGCCAACCATAAATCGATTGGTCTGGATCACCTGTTACATTCAAATTCGGGTACTCGACCGACATGGACCGCACAATCATGTATTGCGCCCAGTTCGTGTCTTGGTACTCGTCCACCAAAATGTAGCGATGCTTGCTATCCAATTCGCTTCGCAAATCGGGACTGGAACGGAGAATCGAGGCCGTATGCATGAGTAAATCATCAAAGTCCACCGCGTTGTTTTGAAGCAACAGCTTTTGATAAACGGGATAGATTTTGGACAGCACTTTGTCAGCCGCGGAACGGTGCTCCCCCTCCAACATTTCCGGAGTGATCACACGGTTCTTGAGCTCGCTGATCCCCTTGGCGATTTCGTTAAAATTAAGATGGGTCAGGGAAACTTGTGCAGTTTCAATGGCCATCTGTAGGGCTTTCTTGGAATCATCCATATCGAAGATGGAAAAATTCTCAGAAATACCAACCATCCGACCATAACGTCGCAGGAATCGAGCGCAATAGCCGTGAAACGTACCCATCCACACCGGCGCGTCATCGCACAATTCCGCTATCCGCCCCTTCATTTCTTGTGCGGCCTTGTTCGTAAACGTCAGCCCTAAAATCGAATAAGGCGAAATTCCTTGCTCGAGCAAGTACGCGATTCGATGCGTGACAACGCGTGTCTTGCCGCTACCAGGGCCGGCCAGCGTCAACAAGGGCCCATCGACGTGAGTGACCGCTTTGCGCTGAGCAGGATTCAATTTGTCCAAGATGAGGGGAGTCTTAGTCGACATCAGAATTGCTCCATGCGCGGTTAAAATTCGCTCTCCAGCGGCACGCTCGCCTGAAAAGATGCGTTCCCGTAAACTACGAATTACATCGAACGGAAACCGCCAATAGTATCGCTTATGGATCGACTCCTTCCAAGAGGCACGCAAGGCCGACCATTGCCGTCTTGCTATAACAATACAACTATTTGCCCACCGCAACCACCAATCATAGACGTCGAAGAAAATGACAAAATCCGTCCCGCCCAACTACACCACTCTCGCGCAGCTGAGATCCTCGGGTTGGAAAAGCCAATCCGTCAAAGATGAAATCCGTACCAATTTCATCCGCATGCTTGCCTCGGGAGAGCCGCTATACCCTGGGATTATCGGTTATGACGATACCGTTATTCCAGAACTGAATATCGCGATCCTGGCCGGACACGATCTGCTATTTCTCGGCGAAAAGGGACAAGCCAAAAGCCGATTGATGAGAACTCTAGTCCGCTTTTTGGACGAGTATATTCCGTTTCTAGATATCCCAGATGTTCCTGTCCACGAAGATCCCTATCAGCCGATCACTTCGACAGCGAAAGCGTTCCTAGCAAGCCACTCCGAGGATCAAGTGCCGATCGGATGGTGGCACCGATCAGAAAGGTACGTCGAGCGCCTCGCTCCGGGAACCAAATTCGCAGACGTCATCGGCGAAATTGACCCTTCAAAGCTGACGGGCGGAGTCAGCATGAGTTCGGAGGCGGCACTGCACTTTGGGCTGATACCACGCATGCATCGTGGCATCTTTGCAATGAATGAACTTCCTGAATTGGATGAACTCGTTCAAGTCGGACTGTTCAATATCCTTGAAGAACGCGACGTTCAAATCCGTGGATTCCCTATCCGTTTTGACTTGGACATTTTCATTCTGTTCTCCGCCAACCCAGGCACATACAACCGCAGTGGCAAGGTCATTCCACAGCTGAAAGACCGTATCGGTTCTCTCATCCAAACGCACTACCAAACCGATCGCGATATGGGAATCGAAATCCTGCAGCAGGAATGCGGATTGGATCTCGGCGGCCAATATCCGGTGCAAATCCCCTATTTCATGACGGAGATCATCGAAGAAATCACAGCTCAGGCTCGCAAGAGCAAATACGTTGACCAAGCATCCGGTGTATCCGCCCGATTTTCCCTATCCAATTACCGGACCATGATCGCTTCGGCTCGGCAGCGCGCAGTCGTGCTCGGTGAACCGATCGCTGTTCCACGCATTAGCGATCTTGGGCACCTTTATTCCTCGTCCCTCGGAAAATTGGAAGTCGATTTGATGGGCAGCCATCAAATGACCGAACACAAAATCCTCGATTCCCTGATTGCCAACGCAGTGCGTGTCGTCTTTGAACAGTACACCAGCGAGCATGGCGTTGGGGAGATCGCCGATATCTTCAATAAAGGAGTCCGTATCGAGGTGGGAGATCTGCTGCCCAGTTCCGCCTACGCAGAACGCCTAAAACACGTCCCGCCGGTTTGGGAAGCAGCCTTTGACGTCAATGCCACCGATTCGCCGGCCGTTCGCGCCTCTTGCGTCGAATTCGTCCTCGCAGGTCTGTATAGCCTCGATAAAATCAGCCGTGCTTCCAAACATGGAAAGGTCAGTTACGAAACATAGGCCGCACTGAATGGCCCTTTTGGATATAATTTGTTATCGTAATGGGGTGAATCCAATGCTTCGAACTCGGGGCACACGCCGCCTTGCTCTCACAACCCTCCTTCCTGAACGCCTGGAATAAAATCGATGAAACGCACCTTCGCAACATGCCTGCTGGTTCTGCCGATGCTCGTCCTGTCTGGCTGCGGTCAAGCTCATGTGGACGTAGTCGACTTGAACAAAGTACTCGACGCGTTGGTACAAGTACTCGATGAAGGAACAGCGCCGACAGATCAAGCGGGCGCAGCGAAAATTGCTGCCAATGACGGAAAAGCCGAAGTCAGCAGCACCGCCGAAATCCAATCGATTGAGCCAGCGAAGCAAGACCCGGTCAAGGAATCGAATTTCTTGTCCAAGTATGCGACCAAGTTGAATGAAATGAAGGTAATGGACCAACCAGTGGGTGTCCAAATGTCTCCTGGAGGCGAAATTATCGGCTTCGTCGACCCAAACCAAAACATGGTGCAAGATCCGGGCGAGACAAAAGAATTTACCGTCACGATCGATCCTGCAAACAAACGCCTGGTCGCTTCGGATAACCACGGTTACCATCGCCCGCACGCTTACCATTCCAACCACGGCGGAATGATGATGGGATACTTGCTCGGCTCCATGATGGGACGCCAAGGCAGCTACTATTCAGGCCCCATGTCCGCTGCGAAGCCTTCGTATGCGAATACACCGATGAGCGACTCCAACTACCACAAGTCGGCAGTTAGTTCCGTTCGCTCACGTGTGTCGAGTTCTGCTGCTTCTTCGGCTCGAGTACGCACAGGCTCCAAAGGCTTCAGTCTTGGAAAATAGTCTCGAGCCACCCGACAACGACAACCAACTCACAGCAACCCAAACGCGTTGGTTACTATTGTCGGTTCTGATCGTCGCGCTATGCGGTATCGCGTACGAACTAATCATAGCCGCCGTTTCCAGCTACCTACTTGGAAACAGCGTGGCCCAATTCTCGATCACCATCGGACTATTCATGTTCGCAATGGGTATCGGTTCTTATTTGACGAAATTCATCCAATCGGAATTGGTCGAGCGATTCGTACAGATTGAAATCGCGGTCGCATTTGTGGGTGGCATCAGCGCAGCATTGCTATTCCTCGTCTTTCCGTATTTCGCACTCTACAAACCGGTCATGTACGGGCTCATTTTGGTCATCGGGGCCTTGGTGGGACTCGAGATCCCTCTGCTGACTCGGATCCTATCCCGATCGGCTAGCTTCTCCGACTCGTTAGCCCACGTACTAAGCTTGGACTATATCGGCGCGTTGATCGGATCGGTTGGATTCCCTCTGATACTTTTGCCTACGCTAGGGCTGTTTCGTTCTTCGTTTGCGATCGGCTTGCTGAATATCTCCGTCGCAGTAATCGCCCTCCGCCTACTAAGCCATTCCCATCCAGGATTGAAACGCTATTGGAAGTACGCGTTAGCCGTCATTGCTATCCTGATTCTCTTGATCGCAACCTCTGCATGGATCACCCGGTTCGCCGAAGGGCAATTGTTCGCAGACGAAATCATCTTTGCAGAGCAATCACCTTACCAACGAATTGTCCTTACCAGTCACCCGCGAAATGGCGAAGTGCGACTGTACTTGGACGGCCATTTGCAGTTCGCCGGCTCGGACGAGTATCGATACCACGAGTCGCTTGTCCACCCTGTCATGAGTTTTGGGAAACCTCCCAAAAAAATCCTCGTGCTTGGAGGTGGCGACGGACTGGCGATACGCGAGATCTTGAAACACCCGTCGGTAGCTCGAATCGACTTAGTCGATATCGACCCGAAAATGACGGAATTGAGCCAGCGAATTGCCCCCATCCTAGCCCTCAACCAAAACAGCTTGACCGACCCCAAAGTTACCATGCATCATGAAGATGCGTTTAACTTTGTCCAACGCTCCTATGCAAAATTGCAACCGGAATCGGATTGGTACGACCGCATTATTATCGATCTGCCCGACCCGCACAGCGAAGCCCTGAACAAACTGTACAGCAAAGAATTCTATGGTCTCTTGGAACGAATTCTAAGTGACGACGGAGCCATGGTTACGCAAAGCGGCTCGCCCTTTATCACCCGTGAGGCGTTTTGGTGCATCGCAAAGACGATCGATGCAACGGAATTTCAAGTGCTTTCCTACCAGACTCACTTGAACTCTTTCGGAGAATGGGGATTCCAATTAGCCATCAAAAAAAACAATCCACTGCACCTGAGCGAGCTAGCGCTTCGCAACGTTTCTATGCGTTATCTCTCCGATGAAGTGTTCCGCCGCTCGCAGATGTTCTCTGTGGACAACTCACGTCTGGAATCGCCGATCAATTCGATTTTCGAACCTAAATTGTATCTGCTGTACGAAGCTGGGTTGAGTCGATAATGGCCAAGCGCATGGGAACTGCAAAGCGTGTGGCTACGTCTGCTACCGAAACACCATCACCCGCTGCGGATCAATTTATTGAAATACGTGGGGCCTGCACGCACAACTTAAAGAGCGTCAATCTGGATATTCCGCGAGGAAAGCTGACCGTGGTAACTGGGGTCAGCGGCAGCGGAAAAAGCTCGCTCGCTTTCGATACGTTGTTCGCAGAGGGACAACGACAGTACATGGAAAGCCTGTCTAGCTACGCTCGTCAATTCCTGGACCAAATGGAGCGTCCGGCCGTCGAGTCGATCCGAGGCTTGCAACCAACACTCTGCATCGATCAACAACAGGGATCATTCAGTCCGCGCAGTACCGTCGGAACCGTAACCGAAATCTATGATTACCTGCGATTGCTCATGGCTCGCGTGGCCATCCCAGCATGCCATCAATGCGGACAGCCCATCGACCGTCAGCCCCCAAGCCAGATCATCGACGCCGTATGCAAACTGCCGATCGGCACCAAGCTAACCATACTAGCGCCAATGGTGATCGGCCGAAAAGGTGCACATTCCGAGGTTCTGGAACGCATCAGCAAAGCTGGACTACTGAGAGCCCGCGTCGATGGCGAGCTATACGAGATCGAATCGATACCCACGCTGGCTGTTCGAAAAGAGCATTCTATCTCTGCCGTAATAGACAGAATCATCATTCGCGACGATAGTCACGAACGAATCGAGCAAGCTGTTCAAGTGGCATTGAGGCTCAGCAATGGATTGCTTGAATCCTCGGCAAATTTGCCGAACTCTGACGAATCCGTTGAACAGCTTTATTCTACTCGTTTCGCGTGCGTCCCCTGCGGCATTAGCCTATCAGAGATTGAGCCAAGGACATTTAGCTTTAACAGCCCCTATGGAGCATGCCCAACGTGCGAAGGCTATGGTGCCGTTGGCGAAGACCGCCAAACCGTATGCCCCGTCTGCAATGGCCAACGACTCAGAAAAGAGTCTCTTGCCATTCGATTGAATGGTCTTTCCATTTCAGCCATTACCGCCTTGCCATTGGACGAAGCGGTGAAATGGCTAAGTGAACTGCAATTCAGCGAACGCCAATCCAAGATTAGCACTCCCATCCTCAACGAAATATCGGAGCGGTTGGAATTCTTGAAGTATGTCGGACTCTCATACCTCACACTCGATCGACCGGCGGAATCGCTCAGCGGTGGCGAACTGCAACGAGTACGCTTGGCAACCAGCATCGGTACAGGGTTATCTGGTGTGTGCTACGTTTTAGATGAGCCATCGGCAGGTTTGCACCCGAGCGATACGCACCGTTTGATTGAGTCTCTGCGTTCGCTTCAACGACGGGGTAACACGCTCGTGGTCGTGGAGCATGACGAGGAGATCATGATGGCCGCGGATATGCTCGTCGACGTCGGGCCGGGGGCAGGGCAATACGGAGGGACCATCATCGCGACAGGCACGCCACAAAGTTTTGCCCATTGCCCGCAGTCCCTAACGGCGCAGTACTTGCATGGCAAGATTGAGTTGCCCACCAGCAGATTGCGGCCAGTTCCTTCAAAACATCCTGAGCTGACATTAACGAACGTCACCAAAAACAATCTTCGCAGTGTCGATGTTCAGATTCCGCTCGGTAGATTGGTCGGAATAACGGGGGTTAGTGGGAGCGGAAAGAGCACCCTGATTCATGACTCGCTTTCCATCGCCGTGCAACGCACTATTCGAGGAGAAGCGATTCCCTCGCATATTGGCTCGATCGATGGATTCGATCAAATTGATAAGCTCATCGAAATCGACCAATCTCCCATCGGACGTTCGCCTCGATCGATCCCAGCGACCTTTTGCGATTTCTGGGATGAAATCCGCAAGGTATTTGCCAAGTCCCGAGATGCGAAACAGAGAGGCTTTTCCGCCAATCGGTTTAGTTTTAATTCGGGGCCCGGTCGCTGCGAAGCATGTGGGGGACAAGGTCGCCAAAAGTTAGAGATGAGCTTCTTGGCAAACGTGTATGTTGCTTGCCTGCAATGTCGAGGCAGCCGATTTAACCGGGCAACGTTGGCGGTCAAATTCAAAGGCAAATCGATATCCGATTGCTTGGACATGAGTATCGAGCAGGCCGCTGAGTTCTTCGAGGCATTCCCGAAAATCAGCGCTCCACTGCAGTGCTTGACGCAAGTAGGCTTGGGGTATCTTTCCCTCGGTCAACCATCGACGACACTCAGCGGCGGCGAGGCCCAAAGAATTAAGCTGGCTAGCGAACTCGCAAAAACGAGCACGGGCAAGACGCTTTACTTGCTGGACGAACCAACGACAGGACTGCACGTAGACGATATCGTGAAACTCGTCTCAGTGCTTCAAAACTTGGTCGACAAAGGAAACACGGTACTCGTGGTTGAACATCAAATGGACTTGGTGCGGTGCTGCGATTGGATCATCGATATGGGCCCCGGGGGAGGCAACGACGGCGGAAAAATCCTGTGCTTCGGGCCCCCGAGCGAGATTGCAAAAAACAAAAAATCGTTGACCGGGATCGCCTTAGCCAAAGCAACGGCTTCCCGCTTCTCCTGATTGCCGTCATCCGTATAAGACTTGGTGGGTCAGGCTAGTAGTCCGCAACATGACGATTACGATAGAGGTCCCGACCGGCAGGTCAACCGCGATTGTGTCATCGTTACAACCCGAAAAGAAGCTTGTTTTCGGCAATGGTTTGCTAGGGCAACGAAACCTAACCGATCTGGTACAATTCTCGGTCATTCATCCATCTTCCATTCCAGTTTTTGAATTTCAGCGTGCTAAGGTTGGTTTGCCAAATCAACTAACCTGCCCACCTTGGACTGGAAAGGATACTCATTGTTATATGCTCATGCGGCATCCGCTACCTGAACTACAATTTGCTTATCGATTGCCTTACGGAGCGAACGTTACCGAACAAGGCGTTCAATTCACGATATTCAGTCGATCCGCGACTGCGATGCGGCTATTGCTGTACAAGCATGTGGACGACCGCGAACCATCGGAAATCGTGGAATTTGATCGCCGCAATGATCGTTGGGGCGACGTGTGGAGCATTTGTGTTCCGCACCTCAAAGCAGGGCAGTTGTATCACTTGCAGTCGAACGGTCCGTTCGACCCCGAATCCGGCCAATGGTTCGACAGCAACGCACGGCTGGTCGATCCCTACGCAAAAGCCCTCGCAGGCTGTTGCCAACATACAACCGACGGCGTTATCCGTCCTCCCAAATGCGTTGTCGTCGACGACCACTTTGACTGGGAAGGAGACCGGCACGTCCGCCGGTCACTCAGCGACAGCATTATTTACGAAATGCACGTCAAGGGATTTACGCAAAGCAAAACATCTCAAGTAGATCACCCCGGGACCTATCTCGGCGTTATCGAAAAGATCCCTTACTTGAAGAGTTTGGGAGTCACAGCGGTTGAGCTGATGCCTGTCCATGAATTTCCAATTCTCGACATGCATGGAAATCACCCCGAACGACCTAACTATTGGGGCTACGATCCGCTTGCGTTCTTTGCACCGCACCGAGGCTATGCCCACTCGAAAGAGCCGGGCGCTCAAGTGCTCGAGTTCAAACAAATGGTCAAGGCATTGCATCAAGCGGGCATCGAAGTCATCCTCGACGTGGTGTTTAACCACACCTGCGAAGGAAACGAACGCGGCCCGGTATTGTCCTTCAAAGGGCTCGAGAACCAAGTTTACTACATTCTCAACTCCGGCGGCGCACACTACAGCAACTACACCGGTTGCGGAAACACGTTCAACGGCAACCACCCGATTTGCAGGGAATTGATTTTCCATTGCTTGCGACATTGGGTACACAATTACCATGTCGACGGTTTCCGTTTCGATTTAGCAAGTATTCTGTCGCGAGACCGATACGGCAACTTGATGCCGCATCCACCGTTGGTCGATTTGATTGCAGAAGATCCAATGTTGGCTGACACCAAGATCATCGCAGAAGCCTGGGATGCAGCTGGTGCATATCAAGTTGGTTCGTTTGGCGATCTGCGATGGGCGGAATGGAACGGCCGATATCGAGATGATGTTCGACGCTACTGGCGTGGTGATCCTGGCATGGTCGGTGCGATGGCAACTCGTCTCAGCGGTTCGTCAGACCTGTACGAACATGCTGGCCGCGCTCCCTATTGCAGCATCAACTTCGTTACGTCACACGATGGGTTTACCATGAACGACTTGGTAAGCTACAAAGACAAGCATAACGATGCCAACGGCGAAGGTAACCGCGACGGCGACAACAACAACTGTAGCGACAACTACGGCATTGAAGGCCCGACGAAGAAAAAGGGTATCGAAGCGATTCGAACTCGGCAAATCAAGAACATGATTGCCTCTTTGATGCTCAGCCAAGGTGTACCGATGTTGCTCATGGGCGATGAAGTTCGACGCACACAACGTGGTAACAACAACGCTTACTGCCAAGACAACGATATCTCCTGGTTCAATTGGCAAAACCTCGAAACCAGCCCTGACATCCTGCGGTTTACGCAAGGGCTGATCGAGTTTCGAAAAATCCAACCATCATTGCGACGAGAACGATTCCTGACCGGACGACCGCAGGACATCCGTGGGGTTCCCGATGTTAGTTGGTTTGAATCCACTGGCAAACCCATTCATTGGGATGCACCAGATGGTACGTTGATTTGTTGGTTGGGCAAGCCAGCCGCAGTAGATGATCCAGATGGATTCGGGCGAGACATCTTGATCATGTTGAATGGAACGCCGGAGACGAAATCGTTTACGATGCCACCACAAACACGTGGCATTCGTTGGCGACTGTTTGCGGACACGTCCAAAGAATCGCCCAAAGATCTGTATCCGAATCTCGATGGACCAGTTGCCCCAGCAAATCGGCAAATCGAGCTTCTGTACCGATCGACGATGGTCTGGGTCGCTGAAGAGCGATAGGGCCAAAAGCTATAGTAATGAGAAACGTACAAAAACCCCCGCGAGCCATGTCGCAGGGGTTTTTGTTTTAATAACGATACCCAGCGGTTTCCAATAAGCCCAAAACCATTCACTCACGCGGAGTCGCGGAGCCGCGGAGTTGTGCCAATGGGTTTTCTCTCCGCGTCTCCGCGTCTCCGCGTGATCCTATTTCGGGAGCTCTCTTTTAGGTTCCTGGTACCTAATGCCCCCTGGTACCTAATGACCTGGTATTTTCACGTTCGAGAACTGTCGAGAAAAGGGACGAGATAGCTTCTTTTTCAGAACCATCTCTTCCTCAAGACTCTCCTCGCCTTGATACTCGATGAAAAACTGATCTCTTCCTTCCGAGCTACCTGTAAATCCTGCTTGGGATGCACTGTTTAGATAGTTTATTACTAAAAGAACATCCAAAGGCGAAACATCCCGAGAGTCGTCGACATCCACATAACCAACGATCGCCGGGATCAAACCGATCATATCGTTGGATCTATTGAGAGCGTTGATAATCATTAGCACGTCCAATGGCGACACATTTCCGTTAGCGTCGACATCATAACCGTTGAACGCGTTGTGCCATGACCCTTGGACATCAATTGTGACGGTAGTTGGTCGCGAAACCAAGACGCTCGAGGATGCGACATACGTGAATGTGTCTATGCCTGAAAATCCCAATCGAGGTGTGTACGTAAACGATCCGTTGGGCCTCAAGAGAACCGTTCCGTGCTTTGGTGCTGATAGTAAATCAGCGCGCAACGCATCACCATCAGCGCTATTGTCGTTCTCCAATATGCCGGTAGCATGAATTATTTGCCATTGCTGCAAAGTGCGATCATCGCCAATCCAAATATTGGTGCCCAATGAGTTAATAACTGCCACCGAGGCGGGCTTGAACAGCGGTTGAATCAACGTGGAATTTGTCGCGTCGTAGAATCCTTTGGCCCCCAAAGCCACCTCGTTGCTTCCAGCCAAAATGGTTTCGGGAAATCTGCGCAAGCGGGGTGGTACAATACTCAAATCTGCCTGGAACATTCTGCGGTACAAGTACCGTCCATCAGGAGAAAGCGTACTACCCACGTCATCACCAGCCCAATTGCCATCAGCAATCTCGTCAATTCGAATGAGGGCAACTTTATTTTTAGTATTGCCTGTAACCTGTAAGGTCGTCAGGCCATACAAGAATTGACTACCACAGTACAACCTTTGCGTTCGCCAATCGTACTTTATGTGCTCGCTATAGCAGAAGTATAAGAATCGATCGAGTTCGAGAAGAGGCGTCTCGATATCGTCCGTGAAATCACTCAGATAGGCTAATTCTGGTTCAACGTAATCAATCTGGATTATCCGATTACCAGAGATCGCCGCGAAATTACCGTAACTCGTATCATTCAACTTCTTCGAAATCCATTCGCGCGTGACAAAATCGTATCGGTGTATGAGCGCAGTTGGATTTTTAAACAGGTAGGCCAGTGGCAGGCTTGGATCGAAAACTCCTATTTCGGAAACAAACAGATACCGTTCATCCGACGTCATCTCCATTTGAACGATTTCGGACTTAATGCTAAAGCGACTGATCAATGCATTCGACTTCAAATTCGATAACTGAACGGTAGTAGGTGTTGCTGTAGCAACAATACCGTATCGTTCCGAAACAGCTATGTAAGTGGTGGCATCCAGCTTGGTAAACTCCCGAACCTTACTAATTTTCTTACCGTCCAAATCGTCGGATCCCACATTCAGCTGAAGGCCGGCTTCAATCACATAACGGTCTTCTACTGTCTGAGGTGGATTTCCTATCGGCGATGGATCATCAACGTGGATGGTAACAGTTCGAATCGTGGAATATTGCTGCCCATCAAATACTCGATACTTGAAACTGTCGGTGCCTGCGAAATTACTCTTCGGCGTGTAAAGCACACTTCCTGCCTTATCCAGTAGACTCACGCTACCATTCGCTGGTTTATCAAGCAATTCGAGAATCAGCGAGTCACCCTCTGCGTCAGTAGCCGTCGCCAACAATCCAACCCGTTTCCCGTCTAACGCAAAATGACGCAAGCGATCCTTTGTCGGATCAAACATCCACCAGTTCCGAGAGTCGTCGGAGATCGATTGGACATCGGTGTCAACATCCCATTTCCCCACGTATCTTCCTGCGAGGTCATAGATCTCATTCTCGCCGAATATCAATTCGCTTGAAGAAGCATAGATATATTGGCGCAGCGTTTTCAACTTTAGCTTTGTATTCGAGGTATTCATCTCCATTTGCCTCGAATACAAACGCTTACCATCCTTCGAGAGCACTACCTGAGAATCGTATCCGGTTGCGTTAGGATCAAAGTAGGTTTCTTCTACCAAGGACAACCGATCATTGCTAACTTGCAAAATAAAAACGTGGGCAAAATTCGCATGGTAGACGCGGCGACTCAGACTGTCGTACTCGAAGTCGCCCGAATAATGGACTAGCACTCGACTCAATTCACGCAATTTACCAGTCGATGTCGGCACCGATTGCAACACCACGGAGACCGGCCCATCGCAGGTTTCGGTAAGCACCCTTTCGAAGGAGACGGCTTCGACGTGGCAAACCTCGACCGCGGATTCTAGCGTAGTCCAAACGTTGCTAATCATGTCGTAAACATGAAGAAACGTTTCCTGCGGACTGGATATTACGTACCCATAATATCTCGGATAGGGTACATCGTAATCCGCAACCATCAAATAGCGTCCGTCGGGCGTCAGATCCATGTCATTGAAATTCCCGTTTGCAGTAATTTCGCTGACGATTCGCTGAGTCGCTGGATCGATTATGCGGACTTTGGTAGCCGAATTGCGTACCGCTAACAAACCAGTTGACGTAGAGTATTGGATCTGACGCACGTTACCAGGCGATGGGAATTCCGCGATTTGCCTCGCGCCGGAATGGTACGCCCCCGTCGCTTGCTCGATTCGAAGTTGTTCGCCGCTGTCGACACGAAACTCCAAATCTATAGCAACTGGCGCTTGATTTCGCTTTTCTTGCGGAACGACCGTCAATCGCACTGTTGCAAGCGACGTTGCGGAATCCTCGTCCGTCAATAGATACCTAAAACTATCTGAACCACTGAAATCTCTGTGGGGAATGTAGCTAAATGAACCATCCGAGTTGACCGTCGCTACCCCATGTAATGGCCCTTTCTCAAGCTTTGCATAAGCCCGCTTTCGCTGGCCTATGAGGTCGTTTCCGAGCACTCCTGTCCTTTCGCTCAACAACAGGAACCGGTGCAATCTGTCTGTACCACTCTCAGAAATCCAAACGTCACGATCATTTCGAGAAACGTAGATTGCCTCAACGGGAAAACTAATCTTGCCTAACAGACTACCATTGCGGCTATCGTAAAAATTCCCAAGTTCGCCAAATGCGACATTTGCTGTCGCGGCGGTAATATTCTCGCTGTATCTAATCAAATAGTTTGCAATATCATCGGCTTCAATCTTAACCGAGCGATAAAACAAACTCGAACCATCCGTCGATAAAGATAAAACGGTAGGGCTAGGTTGGAACCCCATCCCAAAATTGTGTCCTGCAAAACGAGAGAGACTACTTTCAGTGGTCTGGACCTGTATGATTTTGTCATTTACGACGCGGCGCACCTTGACCTCGTTATCGCCACCCTGGAAAATCATGCCCGAACTAGGATCAAACTCCATGTCGCCGCGGCTATGGCCGGAAACCCCACTGAGCTCAACCATTCGACGTTGCTCAACATCGAAAGTATTGAGCGTAATGTCCGCGAACCAACTACCTCCCTGCAACAAAACACGGTTTTCGGATACGGCTTCAATTCTATATAGACCTCCCGGTGCGCCTAGCGTTTTCCAGGTGCGACTTAAGCAATCGAACCGATGTACTATCCCACGGGGATCTAGTGACTCATTTGGCTTGGCACCATAAACGTCCGCTGCAAACAAGTACCTTTCGTCAACAGTCAATGACATGTCTTCAAAGCTAAATTGAGCGAATTGTGTGCTAATTACTTTTCGTGTATTGACGTCTATCGCTCTAATCGTCCTTCCGTCCACACTGCGTAACATAAGCAGCCCAAACTGCCCTGCGAACTCGATTTGAGCTGCGCCACCCATGTCCAGCGAATCAACTTCAATCAGAGATTGATACCCTGTCTTCTCGTATCCAATATGAAGTTCTGTATTTTCAGTCAGATCATAAAAATCATCTACCGCAGTGACAGCCAATGGTCGCCTTGACTCTAATTTCTCAAACAACAATTTTCTTAGTCGAAGCCGCATAGCCTACACTTTAACTTCACCAATTTCACTTCGTCACACGATGCGATTCAAGGCGACCATTATAATTCGCTCGAGGTTCCGTGAGCTGAAATTTCGCGGCAGGAATTTGTAAGAGGTCCATGACTTAACAACCGCGTTATCTCATCGCGATCGGCACCACAACGCGAGCCAAAACGAAGCCCCCTAGTGAGAATTATCCGGAGGGATAGAAGCATCGTCAGGTCTGACGCTCAAGAGTCTGGCTGCGATTTTTCAAAAGACAAAAAACCATTCTCGCACGCGGAGTCGCGGAGCCGCGGAGTTTTGGAAATGAACTTTCTCTCCGCGCCTCCGCGTCTCCGCATGATCAATTTGTCGGGAGCCTTTTTTAGGTCCTGTTACCTACTGAATGGTTAATCCTTTGGCATGCCTCACTCAAACGAAACCTGCAGATCTTCCTGGAGTGCCTTTACTTTGTCTTTCGAAATATTCCGCAAGAACTGTTCGGGCCGAACGGCATCGATGAACGCTTGAGCCTTCTGAATGAATTGGCTAGCTTCCTCTCGTTTCCCTTCCATGATCAGCGCCATCGCGATGTATGAATTCAATTCAAACTGTTCCCGCTCTCTCAATTGCGATTCAGGAATAGGCTCCGCATCCAAGAGATGCAGCAACTCTTGAGATCTCCGAAGACCAGTAAGGCACTGAGCCACACGCACTCGCAACATGGGAAGGAACCGCCGAATGGGCGAGTTGGCACTCTGATTTTCGACATCTGTTTTCAACTGCGCTGCAATTTCCATCGCTGACTCATATCGTTCGCATTGGATGTAAGCATCCAGCAATTGGCCGCGTCCATCAAACGAAGCCAAATGCCCCTTGTTGTACAATCCGGCCTCAATCGCGACTAATCGTTCGTAATACTCCAGACCTTCCTGGTATCGCTCCATTGCAAAAAGACATGCACCAATAAAGGATGTGCACCTTGCAGTCATGTCGGGATCACCCTCCACTTCATTCAGGACTTTTGAAACGAGATCGAATGCTTGCTGATTGTGCCCCAATCGGTGCAGAATATCTCCTCGAACAAGATCGATGCGCGGCGAGTGGATTGAGTCTGGTATCTTTTTGTGCACTCTCTCTGCATCCAGAATTCTATCCGTGTTTAGATAAACTCGAGCAAGCATTGTGATCGCTTCGCTTTCAATTTGCGAAGGCGCAGATGTCGGGCAAATCGACAACAAAATCTCCTCGGACTTGCGGTAGTCATTGGCAAAGAAATAGGCATCTGCAAGTTTAAATTTTGCGTCAAATATCTTTTGGAGATTGCGTGGCTGTTGTTGTTCATGCAATCGAATAAGCAATTGATACGCAGTCATTGCTGGATCGGGTTCGTACCGGGCCAACGCCACATCCCCAAGCCGCACGAGGATCTCGATCGCGATGTTGGGGTCGATTCTCGATGGAACAGCGCCGATGTCCTTTTTAAGATCCTCCATATAGGTCGTTAGCAATTGCTCGACAGTCATGTCTGGCAGATTTCCTTGCGATTCAACCATCGGCTTGGATTTTTCTACACCCGAGAGGAAAAACGCCAGTGTACTTTCTATTTTCTGCTTTCCCCTGGATAGTTCCTCTGCATGACGAGTTGCCTCTTCGTTGGCAAGAACGGCCGTTCTCCATCCCCACGCAGAAGCCCCCAGGGCAATGCATCCCAAAAGCAAAATCACAGAAAGCATCGCAATCGCCGCGCGATATCTATTTGCGAAACGCGTCGCTACGTAAAGCAACGTATGCTTTCTCGCCAATACTGCATCATGTCGCAAATAGCGGTCGATATCGGTCATCAACTCATGTACCGTGGCGTATCGGGCCTCGACGTTTTTTTCCAGCCCTTTCATGACGATCCAATCTAGATCGATACCCCATTTCAAGTTCGTGCCAGCACCGTTATTGGAATCGTAGCGAGCGCAACGCAACGGACGGACGATCAAGTCATTCTGAATCACACTCAAAGCATCTGCGACGGAGTCACACTCAGCGAGCGCATCAGCATGAGGCGGTTTTCCCGTCATGAGCTCATATAGCACACAGCACAAAGCGTAGACGTCGCACCGAATGTCGACACTCGACCGACCAAGCGACGCTTGTTCGGGGCTCATGTATTCCAATGTGCCGACCAGTTGCCCTATTTGAGTCCTATCTTTGGTATTGGAAGAACGCGAATCCAATAGTTTTGCGATGCCGAAGTCGATGATTTTTGGTTCGGGATCTGTGCCATGCATTTCAATCAAGATGTTGCTGGGCTTAAGATCACGATGGAGAATACCATTCTGATGTGCATACTGCACCGACTCGCATACCTTCAAGAAAAGTCTTAGTCGGTCCGTCAAATCGAGATGCTTCAGCTGACAAAATTCCGTGATGGGTTTTCCATCGATGTACTCAATCGCCAGGAATGGTCGTCCCATCGGACTGAATCCAGCATCAAGCAGTTTCGCGATACCACTGTGTGCAAGCAACTCCATTGCATGCCGCTCTTGCTTGAAACGCGCGATGATCGAATTGGTTTCCATTCCGGGTTTGATGAGCTTGATTGCAACACGCCGTCGAACTGGATGATTCTGCTCAGCCAAAAAGACCTCTGATATCCCACCTTCGCCAATCTTCTTGACTACGCTATATGGGCCGATTGTCTTTTCGGAAAAATCTAGCTCCGCCGCTTCGATTGGTTCTTCACCGCTATTCAATGTAACATTGGTGGTTAGCTCGGAACAAAACAGAGTCCATTCGGCCTGGTTCGTCCATACCTTCGACAAAAGAGCCCAAATCCTCTGTTCCTGCTTTGAATCATTGCCGCAATGAGCGCGAACAAACTGGGCTCGCAAGGATTCGCTTTTGATATCAACAGCAGACAGAAAAATCTCGCGTTCAGACTGGTCATCTAAACCATCCATACTATCCGATATGCTCCAACTCTACCTTGAGCCACGCTTTACCAAAGACCCAATAGCGTTTGGCCGTTCGCACTGAGATGTCAAGCTGGTCGGCTATCTCAGAGAATCGCAGACCCGAGAACACTTTGAGTTGCACCACTTGGCCAACATCCGGCTCCGCAATGAAAAGCTTTGAAATAGCAGCGTCCAACGCGTGCCAATACTCATCGGAGTATTGCGGCTCGGGCTTGTTTCCGCCCATCAATCGCGTAACGAATTGGTAACGATCCTGGCAATTCTTATGCCTTGCAATATCCACAAGTACCGATCGCATGATGTATGCCATGGTGGCGAAGAATCGCTTTCGCTGAGCACGATCCTGCAATTCTGATCGTGTGCGGAATTTGAGAATCGATTCGTGAACCAACGACGTGCGCGACAATAGATTTCTAAGAGGATTCCGGCATAGTCTCTGACTAGCCATTCGCTTTAGATCCGAATAAGTTTCAGCACCTATATCGACGAGCGTGCTATCAACAGTTTCGAATGGCATCAGCAGGCTTTCTGGATCATAGAGATTCGGATTGGGAGGAGAATACGACACGCATCCAAGAGCATGAAGCCTGAGCAGACATAATGCCTAAGGACACTGACATCCTAGGAATGCATTGGAATTCTGTCAACGAAAGTGCCACTCGGTAAAGAAGCTCATATGTCTCTCAAAAAAATGTTGGCACTTACCGGAAATTCATCCGTTCTATTTCTAGTGCAGCGAGTGCAAGCCCGAAATCAACGTCTTGAGATAGGAAATTCAGAATGAACAATAACAACATTCGTCGGAGCCAACGCTTCTCGCTTAAGATTCGAAAGCTTGTCTTTGAGCAGCTTGCAAGCCGAATAATGTTAGCTGCTGACATCGCTGCTCAATTTGCTCAACCATTCGATGGCTTGCAAGAATCCAAACACGATGAATCGCTCGAGTTAGGACCAGCGTTACCCAACAGTTTGCCTTTGCATATCGGCAACACAAGTGGTGCTCAAGTTGATATTGCTCCATACACAAATCTAATTGCGGTGGCACCGATGGGTCCCACTTTAGGAGCAGGAATAGGAGCAGGAATAGGAGCAGGAATAGGAGCAGGAATAGGAGCAGGAATAGGAGCAGGAACCGATAATCCAGGAGACCCAGAAGACCCAGGCCCAGCAAAGGAATGTACACTACGGGCTGCCATTGACCAAGCCAATAGAACTGCGGGCTACAATACCATAGCAGTTGGCCCACATGCTGTTGGTTTTTCTGTTGACCCAATTATTCCAGCCCTCAAAGCCGCGGGGCAAGCGGACTATTCTGTCAATTCCGAGGGAAACGATGGCGATTTAGATAGCAGTGATATGATCTGCTGGACCGGGAATTACGTTCCGCGAGATTTAGACGTTTCGACGATTACTCCGGAGAACGATCCGCTTCCTGATATCATCGACCCGGTGAGTATTCAAGGTGCAGTTGAAGGCCAAGGTAGGTACCCGAAAACTGAAATCGACGGAAAATCCGTGACCGGAAGTGGCTTCAAGATTCTTGCCTCCGGCTCGGCAATAAGTGGCTTAGCAATCCATTCGTTTTCTCAGAACGGAATTGAGATCCTATCCCACAACAACCTGATTAACTCCAATTTTATTGGCACGGATCGGACAGGAAGTATCGCGCTTCCCAATACCATTGGAGTCAAAATCTCCGGTATGGGGACTCAGCTTGGAGCCATGATTGGTGACTGGCCAAATGCGGACGCATACAATCAAGTAGTACCTCTCGAGGGCTTCAATGTAATATCAGGCAATACCTCTCACGGCGTCGAAATCAGCGGCGCTATGAACGTGGTCTCCCAAAATTACATCGGCACGAATCGGTATGGTGACTCAGCTCTGGGGAACGGTGGAAACGGCGTTGAACTCAAATCCGATGCTGGCGCCAATTTTGTCGGCGGCGGTGCATCAGGCTTAAGTCCCAGGCATGGCAATGCTGGGGTCAATGTTATATCAGGCAATGCTGGAGAAGGGGTTCATATTGGCGATAGAAATTCAGGCTCTTGGATCGACGGTATTTTGATCGGTACCGACTGGAGCGGACGGTCTCCGATTCCAAACGGCAAAAATGGCGTCGCTGTCGATGCATCCTCAGGTGTCAACATTCGCTTGAATACGATTTCTGGAAACACTCAAAATGGCGTTGTACTGAAAGGGTCAACAAATGCCATAATTCGCGAGAACATGATTGGAACCAACAAGCTTGGCAATGCGGCACTGGCGATTCAAAAGGATGGGATTTTGCTTTCCGATGGCGCGTCCGGTGCGCAAATTCATGAGAATGTAATTTCAGGGAATGAGCTCAACGGTGTTCATATCACCGGCGAGATGTCAAGTAGATCTTGGATATGGGGAAACAAGATTGGCGTGGACAAAACAGCGGGTGCCCAGATCAAAAACCATGAGGAAGGCATCCTAATTGAGGGCGGATCGAGTGAACATATTATAGGCGTTGACGGATTAGCCAGTGCTACAGGGGGCAGAAATGTGATTTCCGGCAATGGAAAGAATGGTATTCATTTGGATAGCGGTAACGGTACAAGAATCCAAGGAAACGTCATCGGAACCGACGGAACAAGAACCGTTCCATTGCCCAATATGAACCACGGAATTTTCATCGACGGAATTGCGAGCGAAGTATTGATTGGCGTGGATGAAATCACTCCTTCGGGACAGACTGGGATTCCATCAAAAGAACAGAACTTTATAGCGGCCAACAAGAACGATGGAATTTTCATCGGCGCTTCCGCTTCGAAAGTCGTGATTGCCGGAAATACGATCGGTTTGAAAGTGGATAGCAACAATCTTGGCAACGGAGGCAACGGTATTACGGTTGCTGGCGACCACAACCAAATTGGCACTGACGGGGATAACATTCTGGATACTAGGGAATGGAATGCAATTGAAGCAAATGGCAAAAACGGAATTGAATTGAGCCGTGGCGATCAAAACATCGTCGCGGGTAACCTAATTGTTTACAACGCAGGCAATGGGGTGGCCCTCAGCGCTGGCGCGTCCAAGAACATTATTGGCTATGGTGGAATCAGCCCTAACTATGCTGCAACACGCAATACAATTTCACAGAATTCTGGGAACGGCGTTTTCATAACGGACCCCTTTACCAGTTTCAACATGGTTGCAGGAAACTACATTGGTCTTGATCCAAGCGGTTCACTTGAAAGCCCCAACTCCTTGGACGGCGTGCTCATACAAGGTAAATCGAAATACAATGTCATTGGAACCAACGGGGACACCATTGGAGATAACTGGGAGAGAAATTTCATCTCGGGAAATACCCTATCAGGTGTTCGAATCAAGGAAACGGGCACAACTACGAATAGTGTTGCCGGAAACACAATTGGCTTGACCGTAACGGAGACCGTGAAAGGCAATGGCGAAAGCGGCGTCGTCATCGAAAACGCTGCCGAAAACTTTGTTGGCATCTCCGGGGCTCCAGGGAGTGGCAATGAACCCAACGTGATTTCCGGAAACCTACAGTACGGTGTATGGATTCGCGATGCGTTTTCAAAAAGTAACACTGTTGCTGGAAACTTCATCGGAACAAACAAGGCTGGGACACTGGCGCGACCAAATTTGATCGGTGTAAAGATAAGTGATTCTGCATCACATAATGTCGTCAGTAAGGGAAATGTGATTTCAGGAAACACCAACGAGGGAGTAGTATTGGAAGGCAGCTATTCAGTTTACAATCAAGTGTTAAACAATCTCATTGGCACGGACTCAACAGGGAATGCTGATCTTGGCAACCTGTCGTATGGAGTGCTGATTGACGGCGCAAGACACAGCGTTCTTGGCGGAAATTACATCTCCGGCAACGACCGTTCCGGGGTTCGAATAACCAATTCGGCCCAAGAAAACGAATTGACTGGCAATCACATAGGCGTTCCCAAGTATAAATCCATTTTTTGGCCAGACAGTTCATTGGGAAATGGAACTCCCGCAGTGGTGGGACATGGGATCTTCATCGATGGATTTTCAAGAGGAAATCAGATCGGTCGCGTCGGAAAAGGTAATATCATTAATGGAAATTTCGGAAACGGAGTACGCATTACAGACTCTGATGATAATTCGCTGATTGGAAATAGAATCGGAATCGAAGATGATACTGGATTTTCGTTTTTCCCCAATAAATCACATGGAATTCAGATTACCAATGGCGTCAAAAATTCGATCGGCGGAATCAAAGCACTAGAAGGAAACACGATTGCTTACAACCAAGGTGATGGAGTTTGGATCGAGTCTGGATTCCAGAATTCTATACTGGGGAACAGTATTTTCGAGAACGATGAGCTAGGGATCGATCTTGGAATGAACGGTGTAACTCCAAACGACGTCAATGACGCGGATGCTGGGGCCAACAACTTGCAAAATTTCCCAATGCTTGAAAAAGGTTCGTCGGCGACTGCAATCAAGGGAATCCTGATTAGCGAGAAGGCACTCGTTGGGGAGACAAAGAAGTATCGAATTGAGGTGTTTGGAAGTGACGTAGCGGACCCCAACCGTCATGGCGAAGGGAAAGTGTTTGTCGGAGCGATAACGGTCCAATGGCAGAACGAAGGTTCAGCCATTTTCTCATTGACTCCGTCCGCTTCGTATCCATTCTATTCAGCAACCGCTACCGAGATCCTTGAGACAGATAAAGCAGGAAATCACATCTTTGGAAGTACATCCGAGTTTGGCCCCTCCGACTGGACTACCAAAATCGACTTCTTAGACAAAAACAGTGTCAAGACTACGTATGCTAATGTCTCGAAATGGGAAAATGCATTCAGTAAACTTGGCGTGGCTGGATCTGCCGAGGTTCCAGGCCCACCGAGTTCTCCGGAGGTAGAAGCAAGTCCGATTGCCGATCCCAATTTTTACAAGACCGATTCGGACAGGGTTTACGTCCGAGTCGAAGACACAGCGAGGCGCGGATTTGGAACGATTCAGTCAAATCTCAACACAATCGATCTCCAAAATGCTCTAGCTGACAAGGTCGAGCAATTCGATTTAATTGAATCTCCAGCGAACTCCGGTATCTTTCTGTCGGAACCATTTGTGTTTGTCTCAAACAAATTCGACGACACTTTTATGGCAGCGGGCATGATAGACGGAGACAAAAAAGATCCAACGCTTAACGTATTCAACTCTCAAAAATCGTACTCTAGTCCTCTTGATGTTTTGTTAGGGGGCAACATTAAGGCGCTCTACGACAAGCAAACTGGAACCGGACCGACTCCAACAAGCAATTCGCTGGGCCTGATCGATAGCAAAATTGATATCGGCAAAGACATCAAGGAGGTGACGCTGACGACACATCTGATTAGCGGATCCGGCGCTACTCCTGCTGCGGTCATGAGAGATTTTGCAGCAATGAACATTGCCTGGGCGCAAGGCAACATTCGAATCAGGCCACACGATCCGACTATCCCTGAAGAACCTCAGCCGACCGGTGTAGATCTGACTAATTACCTTGATGCTCACCTTTCCGAGAATGGCATAGTCCTCGAAACGGAGGAACAAAGAAGCTTAAAGGCAGGTCAGTCGTTGAGTTGGAGCGTAATTGACTACTACGTCATAAACGATTTCACCGACAAAAGTATAGGAGCAATAACTAGTCAAAGTGAAAACGTGATCATTACCAAGAAATCGAGCCTCGGCAATTTTAGAGCGTCAGCACACGAGCTTGGACATGCACTGGGCAATCTAGGGCATACGAAGGCGTATACGATAGAAGGAAGAGTAAATCTGATGTATTCGAATTGGGAGGCCACAGGCTCGGTGAATGCAGCTAAACGGCTTACTGATGATCAAATTAATGCCGCGCGCTCTCATTGGGCAATCAAATCTCCCTCAACTCCCAACTTTGCGCCAAGTACTTTGATGAATCAGCCCCCTGCCTCCTCGAAGCCGGGGCAACTAGAGCCAGCCATGGTTGCTGCGATCGAGATACTGACGCAATCGGGCATACATCAAGATCAACGATTGCTGCTTATTTCCCCCCGCATTGAGGCAAAGAGCCTGGCAGAAGAGGATGTCCAACTCGAATCCGGTACCGTCCAATTTGAGCAGACTAACTGGTTGACCATGGGAACAAGCGCAATACCCGCCCCCGGCGATAGTGTTACGAGCAGAAGCAAGTCGATGAGAGCATTCTCTTCGCAACATATACTTCCTGACGAGTCGAAAATTGCCAAATCCGCTTCTACTCGAAATGGAGTAGGGCTCGACGGACTTGCACTCCTCGATCATTTCTTTCAGGAGCTCGGGCAGGATTAACCAACCTACGCATTTGCATGTAGAGACGCGGTAACGGTTTCAAAAAAGACAAAAACCATTCTCGCACGCGGAGTCGCGGAGCCGCGGAGTTTTGGAAATGGACTTTCTCTCCGCGCCTCCGCGTCTCCGCGTGATCAATGTGTCGGATGCCCTTTTTAGGTGCCTGGTACTTAATGCCCCCTAGAACTCTGTCTAGCCCGCGAACCTTGCGCTCCAGTCGGACGAGCCGACTAGGGGCGAGAACAGCTTGCGATGGGAGCAGGATCAGACAACACGAGTCCCTTGTGGATGGTAATCCAAACGAAGCCGACATGAGCAAATGATCGCGGCAAAGCAACGTTGCCTACGACCGATTGGATTGCCCCAATGGAGACGATGGTTCGTGAGTTTGTAAACGCACACAAAGCAACTTCAAGAGAGGAATTGCCTGGTGGAATGCCACGAACCCCCGAATGGTTGTGGACTTTTTGGTGTTGTCTTGGCTTTCAATCTCATTACGCTATCGTACGCGTCGAGATCAGAAGTTGACTATTTCCATCGATGAGGCAAGACGAACGTGAAGCTATCCGAAAATTTGAAAGC
>CAIXME010000550.1 GCA_903920425.1 uncultured Pirellula sp.
GAGTATCAACTGTACCAACCAAATGCCGTCCGCTGAATCGCAAGTAACAATGGAGGTGGCTGAAGGGTTTGTCTACGGCACATGGAATGTGCCTGCTACTTTGGGGGGCGACGCATGGGCTTTTGGAAAATAGTAGCAGGCATTCTCCGAATGCCGTCCGCTGAATCGCTAGTAACGACGGGAGGTGGTTGAAGGGTTTGGCTACGGCACATGGAATGTGCCTGCTACTTTGGGGGGCGACGAGGAATCTATCTGCGAGGAATTGCAGCCGCGACCCGTTACCCTGCGGAGTATGTCGCCCTTGAACACTACTGGACGATCGCGGCCGGAGATCTTGATATAGCTATGGGCAACCTGACTCCACTGTTAGCCACAAAGTTAGCCACAAACGAGTCTCGGAATGTCTTGAATCGTCCCTTACTGTCTCGGAGTCGGAAGATCAAGAAACGAAAAAAGCCCCGATAATTCAGGGCTTTGACGCTATTTGTCACCTAATGTCTTCGCTTGGCATAAGTGTAGAAGTGGACGATATTGGACTCGAACCAACGACCCCCACGATGTCAACGTGGTGCTCTAACCAACTGAGCTAACCGTCCAGATTACGAGGGATTGTGCCTTTGTTGCGTTCTCTGTCAAGTTCATTTCATGGCTACCCCCGTTGGTTGTCGAATCCTAGAGCGAAGAGTATGCTGCTCTTTCCGGTTGTTTCGCCTTTTCCGCACCATTCTTCTTGATTTAGTTGACCAGAGATAATGTCCAATCAAAGCCAACGAGTTGTGATAACTGGTCTTGGGGTGGTCTGTCCACTCGGTCGAGACTTGGACTCGATTTGGGCAAATCTTCAGTCAAAATCGTCCGGTATCTCCGAACTTGATTGTCTGCCGGTCGGTGGACTGGACGTCCGATACGGCGGGCAAGCTAAGTGCTTTACAGGCGATATCAACGACTTCGGTCCGCTTGAGAAAACACTGCAGCGCGCCATCAAAAAGAATCAAAAAGTGATGTGCCGTGAGATCGAGATGGGCGTTGCCGCCTGTCAGATGGCGCTGGCTCATGCCGGAATAGCCGCTCCTGAATCTCGAAATCCAGAGCGAACAGGGATCGTTTACGGCAGCGACTATATTTTGACCCGTCCCGAAGAATTTTCGGATGGCGTCACCGCATGCTTGGATTCGCAAAAACACTTCGAAATGGCTCGGTGGCCCACCGATGGTCGTCCTAAAGTGAATCCGTTGTGGTTGCTCAAGTATTTGCCCAACATGCCGGCAAGCCACGTCGCTATCTACAACGATTTGCGTGGTCCCAGCAATTCCGTCACGATTCGCGAGGCGAGTAGCTCGTCGTCGATCACAGAAGCGGTTGCTACGATCCGTCGCGGTGCTGCCGACGTGATGTTGGCCGGCGCAACCGGGTCCCGGCTTGAGCCGCTTCGCGCATTGCATTTTTCCGTTTCGGACAAGCTTGCTGCGAATCGCGTAAACCCTGCAGAAATGTCACGGCCCTTCGACACTGGGCGTGATGGGTCCGTATTGGGCGAGGGGGCAGGTGCATTGGTTTTGGAGTCGCTGGAGCACGCTTTGGCCCGCGGGGCGAAAATTTGGGGTGAGGTGATCGGCGGAGTCGGATCGGCCGTTGGCCATTTTGGTCAAGGAGAAGCCCGCGATTTCGTGCGAATCGCTACTAAAAACGTATTGTCTGGGTTGATGCATAAGGCGTCGCTGGCAGGATTGGATCTGAAATCCGAAGACTGGCATATCCACGCATGTGCCAAAAGCGAAACCGAGGGTGACAGCTCCGAAGCCTTGGGCATTTCCGATAGTCTCGCCGGACGGCGAGTCCCTGTCGCTGCTGCCAAAAGCTATTTTGGCAATCTTGGGGCAGGGTGTGCGGCTGTTGAAATCGTCACCAGTTGTTTGGCGATGGAGCACCAAAAGCTTTTCCCTGTGTTGAATTGCGAAACATTGGATCCGAAATGTCCGATATCCGTGGCGCAATCCGATTCTTCGGCAGGAAACGCCTTTGTCAGTCTTGCGTATTCTTCGCAGGGACAAGCAAGCGGCATCTTGGTTCGTCGGCTCCTTTCGGCTTGACAGTATTGGATCTGGTCCGTAACCTCTTGGTCCTTCGAAAAACGAGCGATATTCCCCTTTCTGATTTTGTTTGAGTTCAAAAAATGGCAGTTCCCAAGCGACGTCACTCCAATTCACGATCTGGTAAGCGTCGAGCCCACCACGCCAAGAAGCCTCGGCAACTCCAAGTTTGCCCTAAGTGCAGCACGGTTACTCCTACGCACACAGTTTGTCCAAAGTGTGGTTACTACATGGGACGCGTTGTTGTCCAAATGGGCGAAGAGTAGTCTCTAGTCCTCGGTATCTCGTTTGGCAAGTTTGTCATTAGACAGGGATGAGTTGCAAAGTGGCCAAAATCGCGTTGCTATTTCCTGGCCAGGGTGCTCAGTCCCTCGGAATGGGCAAAGCCCTCTTGGAACGAAGCGCTGCCGCTCGGGATTTGTTCAGTAGAGCATCCGCCATATTGGGCTATGATCTGGCTAAGCTATGCGTCGAAGGGCCCGAAGCGGACCTGCATTTGACCAATCACAGCCAGCCTGCACTCTTCGTTCATTCGATGGCGGCTCTGGCTGATTTCTTGGAAAGCCACCCTGATGTACTGGCCAATGTTGTTGCTGTGGCTGGCTTGAGTTTGGGTGAGTACAGTGCGCTCGCATGTGCAGGAGCTATCTCTTTTGAAGATGGCGTTCGTCTGGTGCAGCAGCGTGGCAGTGCCATGCAAGATGCGGCATCTGCGGTAGAGAGTGGCATGGCGAGCGTGCTCGGTTTGGACCCAGAACAAGTTCAATCCCTGTGCGACTCGGCTCGTCTGCCAAACGAAATTCTACAGGTTGCGAACCTGCTATGTCCGGGCAACATCGCGATATCTGGACATGCCGCATCGATCACGTCGGCAGAGTCAAAATCGACGGACGCGGGTGCCTCCAGGTTCATTCGGCTCAATGTCGCGGGTGCGTTTCACACGGACATTATGTTGCCCGCGGTGGCGCGATTGAATACCGCGATTTCACAGACAACCTTTAACGATCCGCGTTTTCCTCTCTACTCCAACGTGGATGCACAACCGCATTCCGCCGCAACTGATTTCGCCCCCTTGCTTTCGAAACAAGTTGTTTCGCCGGTGCAATGGGAAAGTACGCTGAGGAATCTTTTGAACGCTGGGGTGGATCAGTTTTACGAGATCGGTGCGGGCCGCGTATTGGCTGGAACTCTCAAACGCGTGGATCGCAAAGCGGCCTGCGAATGTTTTGGCGACTAGTTTTTGAACACGAAAGTGATTGATGTCTACTCAACTGGAATTGTCTGCAAACCTGACTGGCCAAATAGCTTTAGTAACAGGGGCGTCCCAAGGGTTAGGTCAAGCCGTTGCGGTGCGATTGGGCCAGAACGGTGCCAAGGTTTTGTGCGTCGCTCGTAATGCCGACAAGCTTGCTGAAACCGTCGCTCAAATCCAAGCTGCAAACGGTGAAGCTGTTGCGATCGCATGCGACGTTACCGATCGCCAATCGATTGAAAAATTGTTCGACTTAGTCGAAACCGATTACAAGCGGCTGGATATCTTGGTCAACAACGCTGGTATCACTCGGGATACGCTGTTGCCTCGGATGACAGACAGCCAGTGGGATGAGATCATTGCAGCCAACTTGACCAGCTGTTTTCTATGCTGCCGCGGTGCAACCCGGATCATGATGGGACAGCGGTATGGCCGGATCATTAACATGTCCAGCGTTTCAGGCTTGATCGGAAACCCAGGTCAGACCAACTATTCCGCGACGAAAGCGGGCATGATCGGTTTCACTCGTTCGTTGTCCAAGGAATTGGCCAAGCGAAAGATTACCGTTAACGCAGTTGCTCCTGGATTCATCGAGAGCGACATGACCAAGGCGCTTGGCGAAGCGGTAACCGATGAAGTCAAAAAGCGAATCCCCGCGAATCGACTTGGTACGGCGGATGATGTTGCTGCATGCGTTCTATTCTTGGCCAGCAAGGCTGCGAGCTACGTCACTGGTCAAGTGCTGACCGTTGACGGTGGAATGACCGGCTAGTGGAATAACTGGCTAGTGGAATAACTGGCTAGTTGCCAATTTCGTTGGATGAGCCTGACAGCTGAGAGTGGGTCCGCATGTTGCCGTTGAAATCAAGCGAAGCAGTTTCTATCGGTCAGCATGTTTGCGGTCACGCAGATAAATTGTTGCTCATCGCCGGGCCGTGTGTGATTGAATCGCTCGACTTGTCTCTATGGATTGCCGAGAGTGTTCTTGGCATCTGCGATCGGTTGGGAATCAATTACGTCTTTAAAGCGTCGTTTGATAAAGCCAACCGGACCAGTGGTGGCAGCTATCGCGGCCCAGGCGTCGATGAAGGGCTAAGCGTTCTTGAACGAGTCCGTGAAAGATTAGGGTGCCCGGTGACCACGGATGTGCATTTGCCGGAGCAAGCCAAGGCTGTGGGGCAAGTGTGTGACTTGTTGCAGATCCCAGCTTTTCTCGCCAGGCAAACGGATCTTTTGATTGCGTGCGCGGAGACGGGCAAGCCTCTCAACGTCAAGAAGGGGCAGTTTATGGCTCCTTCGGATATGAAGTACGTTGTCGAAAAGGTTCGAAGCAACGGGACGGGCGGAGTCATGCTATGCGAACGCGGGACGTTTTTCGGCTACGGTCGTTTGGTGAATGATATGACAGGATTGCCTGCCATGCGTGCCATGGGCGTGCCCGTCATTTTTGATGCAACCCATTCGGTTCAGCAACCTGGCGGCATGGGGGGCGCGACGGGGGGAAACCGAGCGATGGTGGAGCCGCTCGCTCGTGCAGCAGCAGCGGTCGGAATCGATGGCGTTTTCTTTGAAACGCATCCCCGTCCAGACGAGAGTCCTAGCGATGGGCCGAACATGGTGCCGCTGGACCAGTTTGAAAAAGTTTTGGAACGGGTTCTCTCGATTTGGCGAACCGTCGCTTCCTGGGATGCGTAGGTAGCAGGATAAAGAACGACAGTCGAAACGCCGCGGGCTGGAACTCAAGCACCTGCGGCGTTCTGTTTTTCTGATCTGCGAATTCTGGGTAAAATCGTCTCATGAATCGAACTTCTATCCGCCCAAGAACCCATTCTCGTCAAGTCGGTTGGCTGTGCATTGCCGCGTTGGCTACCGTCGGGATTTGCTCGAGTGGGTGCGAGGACGCCAACGTCAAGCGAATGCAAACCATCCAGGCGAGCCAAGCTGCAGGCAAAGAGAAACGGGATGCGATCCGGGAAGCGTTTCGGTATTTGCCACAGTTGCTCAGAATGGATCGCAAAGCTGCATTGCGTGAGATCCGGTATCAGCTTAACTCTTGGTCCTTGAGCGTGACGACTCCGCCAGAGTGGAAGTCGGCAGGATTGCTCGAATCGATTTCGGGATCACTGCGCACCATCGATTTTTCCAATCGCATGACCAAGTTGGAGTTCGATGAGCCTGAATGCGAGTTCCTGCTGCAATGTCAGATGATGAACGACGTCAGCAAATGGGTCTTGGATCGGCCTTATCAGGATAAATTGTTCAGTTCATGGCTGGAAAAGCAAAAGACTGTGCTGCCCACGGATCAATGGAATAAGTTGGAAAAGTCCCTGAAGCTTTTCGATTGGGCGGTTTGCAATATTGCGATTAGCGGGCAAGCGAAAGATGTAGAGCGACTGGCAACCAATTCCGAGATGCCGCTGGATGACTCAGCGCCCATCTATCGGCAATTGCCGTGGCAGACCATGATGTTTGGACGTGGGGAGACATGGCAACGCGCACGAGTATTTACGCAGTTGGCGTTTGTGCAAGGCATCGATTCTGTCGTGCTGGCATTGCCGAGCGAGTCCGGCGCCACCGAGAATGCTTCGTTGCGTTTATGGTGCATCGGGGTACCGATTGGTAATGAGCTTTATCTGTTCGAGCCGCAATGGGGGCTGCCGATCCCTAGCCAAGCGGGCGATGGGGTCGCAACGTTGCGCGAGGCCAAAGAGAACCCAGCCGTATTGCGTCGCGCGAAGCTACCGGGGCGGTTTGAATATCCAGTGGAGCAAAAGGATCTTGCCTCCTTGATCGCATTGTTGGATGTAGAGCCGTTTACCGTTGGCAGAACCATGTACACGTTGGAGAAGTCCCTCACAGGTGACAATCGTGTACGTATCAGCGTCAATGCCGACGATTTTGAAACGAAGCTCAACGCGATTGATCCCAAGCTGTCATTGCGTCTTTGGAATGTGCCGTGGCTGGCTCACGTCTACAATCAATCGATGCGAGAGAGATTGGACGAGAAGTCACCGTTCTCCATGTCCTATGTCGAGCGGTTTGGGGTTTTCATCATGGACAACCCGATGAGCCAGGCTCGCAAGCTGCACTTCAAAGGCCAGTTTCAAAGTACGGTCGAAGCCTTGGGTGCATTGCGAACTTACATGGATTTTCGGGTCGACGAACAGACTTTAAAGGACATGGAATACGATCGCGAGACGCAGAAGTATTTTGGCGTTGAGAAGAATCCCAACGAACCCGCTGATAATTTTGCGATGCGAGTCAAGCAAGCGCAGGGTTTTTATCGCAGATCGAAGTACGACGTTGCTGCGTTTCTCGCGATGGCCAACTTGGACTTAAATAAGCCAGAGACGGCAATCGACTGGTTGCAAAAACGATTGATTGATCAACCTGGTACAGAGCAGTGGCATGCACATGCTCACTACTTGCTGGGGCGTGCCAATGAACAGCAAAATAATTCTGCTGCCGCGATCGAGGAGTATAAATTTGAGGCATCACCGCAAGCAGCGGGAAATCGAATACGCATTCGTAAACTAGAAGCAACCTCGGGCACGCCTGAAAAATAGGAATGACTGTTTTATGAGCCAAGATTCGATTGCCAAGAGGCGACGTGAATTGCATGATGCCTACTTTCAAGAGAGGGATCTTGAGCTTTTAGATTTTCTCAAAGACGAAGAAGATGCGCAGCAGTCTTTGGAAGATGACAGATTGCAATCGATTGCAGGCGTGCATTCGCCTGAAGTGCTTGCTGCTCTCAAGAGTGCAGGTATCACATCGTCATCGATGACGGCGTTTATGCTGTTGCCGTTGGTTCGATTGGCATGGGCGGACGCCAAGATTCAGGACGGTGAGTTTCAATCGATACTAAAGGCTGCAGAAGAAGATGGTATCGCCTACGGTACTCCGTCGTATCGGCTGCTGAACCGATGGCTCGAGGAGCGACCCAATGAAAAGGTGCTGGAAGCCTGGTACGCGTATGCTCGCGAATTGGCTGCTGTGCTGGATGAACCTAGCTTGGCAGCGTTCCAGCAAGCGACACTTGGACGAGCGATGCGCGTCGCACAGGCGTCCGGTGGAGTATTGGGTTTGGGAGAGAAGGTATCAGAGAACGAACGCCATGCTTTGCATGATCTGGAGCATGCGTTGACAAAGCCTAAGCTTGGGTAGCGACGAGTGGCGGTTGTTTAGGCGCAAGCCCTAAGGCGTCCGGACGGTGTGGGGCTTGTTGCTTTAAATACAAGCCAACGCGTTAGGGCCAAGCGCGTACACAGCTCTGCCCGCAACTCGGTAATCCCGATAGAA
>CAIXME010000551.1 GCA_903920425.1 uncultured Pirellula sp.
GCTCGTTGGTTGCTGTTGAGCATGAAAAATGCAGCGTTTCCGTATTCGAACGAATAGTATTCTTCCGTGTCAGGATAATGATGGAAATGGCGATACCAATGCAAATCGCTTTCGCCATTTCCCGGAACAGCGAACACAGGAATGCGGCTCACCAACTGCGTCATGCCTACAAAGTACTCATGGGACCATTCGTAACGATGCGGAGTTTCTCCCGCATCCGTTAGATCACCTAGATGCAGCATGAAATTAGGTCGTTCTGCCCAAATGCGCTTGCATAACTGGTCGTTGATGTGAGGTCGCGATTCGGTGTCCCCGACGATAGCAAAGCGAAAGGGCTCCGTATGATTAACGGCAGTCTTGAACGTCAGTAGTCCACTGTCGATTGTCTGCCCTTTTTCGGTTGTTGCCGTGACTCGGTAGAAGTACGGTGTGTTCGCCGAAAGCATGTTGATGGTGGCTGTATGCAATCGATCCAGGCTTTCCAGTTTCATCTCATGATCTAGCTTCGCAGACGTTCCCCACTGCAGCGTGCATTGGGATGGACGGTCTGTCTCCCACGCCAAGTTGATGCTGTCGGTCGTTGTCAAATTCAGGTAGGGACCTGCTGTAAAGTGAAACAATTCCGGATAGAGGATGCCGTCGTGTACCCATTCTTTCAATTGCGAAAAGCGAGCGTTGATCTCTTCTTCGTTTAGAGCCCGATCGTGGATACGTGCCGAATGCAAAAGATTCGCGATTTGCATGTGCGGTTCCTCTTTCATGTAGGCCGCGATCTCAAACTCTTGGGTGTTAGTCCAAGCGATTTCATCGTGATGGATGTGACCTTCTGCCATTTTCTGTCCATTAACGAAGAACTTGGGCCTGTGGCCGTCGAAGGTCGCAACAAGATGAATCCATCGCTGTTTGAAACCGCTGTATTCCTTCATCTTGGACACCAGTTGCACCGAGGCTCCGTCTGAACCTTGCATGGTCAAAAAGGATTCCCAATTCTCAAATCCCATGGAAAATGGAACGGACGCTCCGGCTTCACGTCCCCGAACCGACATCACCACTGCAACGGGTTTGTTCACATGATGGCAAATCCACATTTCGTAGGTGAACGCATCGCGAGGGATCGACTGGGACGGTAGTAGTTTCAGAAGTCGTTGCGTCGGAGTGTTTCCCCGATAGAGGATCGCAGCTGGCTCAAGATCAACAATCGCGTGGTTGCCACGCGGATGGGGCACACGCGGCCCCGGGTGGTTTTTGGCGTGGTTGGGCAATGTGTAGTCGGGCACGAAGATCCAGTCGGCCTGCGGCGATTGAGCTCGCAACAAAGGTGTCATGCCGCCTGCAAACCAAGATATCAACAAGAAAAAGATCACCGACAACGATCGCATGGAATGAACTACCTAACAAAAGCTAGTGGCTTAGTAAGTCTATTTGCACCGCAATCGTATAGGCTTACCACATGGTACTTGAATACCGTTAACAACAAATTCACATTTGTCCCGGCCTATCGGTGGCTGGTGTTTCTGAGTGGGCTTTTGTCATGGGATGTCGTTATCGGTGGATCTTTTGCTCACGCTTCGGGTTGTGATCTTTGCCTTCAGGCTCGATTTTTCACACAGAGACA
>CAIXME010000552.1 GCA_903920425.1 uncultured Pirellula sp.
CTGTGCCTTGAAAACACGCTTGTAACGGGTGGAATGGCTGCTGGCTGTCTAATGCTACTGCCCACCTACGTAGCTTGCCGCTGGACAGTAAACAGAGCAAAGCAACAGCTCGAAAACATCGCGTTAGAACAAGTTGCAAACGATGCAATTCAGTATCGAAAAACGGTTGCGGATCAGTCTCATTCGCGTAGGGAAAAGCCCGCTCCTGCGTTAAAGCTTGTCACCGACGTGGAACCCATGTCGCACGAAGCAGAAGTGCTCGACAATGCATCCCAGCGATCCAACAGAAAACCTGTGTTTTCAAAGAAGATGCAGAAGCAACCCGTTGGCGAATCTGTAGATCGACAGGCCGCGAAAAATCCGATGATCGTTGACGCGGCTTCTCCATCTACTGCCGGCAGAACACCCCTTGAACGCGTGGACAGCGAATCTGCGGTGCAGGGTAAACCGAGATTCATTGCTGCTGAGCCGACGATCGTTCGTGATGAATCCATGCACGTTGGGAACGAAACCATCCTGCGTGAGACGGTAATCGAAGTCGTACGCTATCGCCGCCCCGCTCTCATTGACTCAACCACCGCTCCCAACTCTCAGGACGCGGCATCACAAGGCCTTACCAACGGAGAATCTATGGCTGTTGCAAATGCAGAAATGACTAAGTCACCGGACGTCATCCATGATCGCGAATTTACCGAAACAAGAACTTCGGCTCTTGTCGGCACTTCACTTGCGATCGATCAAGGACATTTGTCTCCGTCCAATAACCGGGATGAGTCGTTGCGGTATTTGTTATGGCATATCAACGGTACTCGCGATAACAGCAAGAAAAACACGGAGAAGACGGCATGACGTTACGTCGACGTTTGCTCGTTGCAGCGATCGTAATCGGTGGAGGCACTTGGGCCTTTCAACCACTGATGCGCAATCGAATGGAATCAAGGCTATCGACCATTCTCGGATGCCAGGTTGAAATTGGTGCGTCCAAGATCTCCTTGCTGGACGGTACCATCGCGCTCGAAGATATCCATGTGCTTCCTGCAACGTCGCTCAACGCAAACGCAAGTAACAAATCAAACGCACCCATCAAGATTGCAAGGGCCGCTTTGCGATTTGATTGGAATAGCGTTCTGTATCGGAACATGACCGTAGAAAATATGATCGTCTCCGACGTTCAATGGACGATATCAAGTCCACCGTCTGACGAAATCCCTAGCGCGGAATCGGTCCCCACTGTATCACTTTTCGAAAATGTCCTTGCGCCGAGCGAAGCTAGTCTCGGATTGGTAGAAAGTGTTCTGAAGCCGATTCGAGGCAAAATTAATGTCGAGTCGAGCAGGCAGAGTCAAAGCCAGTTGGATATCTCGGCCCGTTTAGAGGCTCTTGCCGTACGCATTCAGGAAATGTCACCCGCAGAAGGGGCGGTAAACCCTTTGCGACAACGCTCATTGGTGGATGAAGTCCGACGGGACATCAACAAGATCAATCAAGCGATTGTTCAAGATCGGCTTGATCGCAAGAATGCGGACAAAGACCTGCAATCGATGCGAAAATTGGCCAAAGACAATCTGATGGCGACAATCGACGCTGAGAACGTGGGCGCTGCTGATCAAATTCGAGATCAAGCTGTCTCGTTAGCAACAACCGCAGTCGCTAATGAATGGAACGGCAACAGAGCGGTTCTGGGTGTGGCTCTCAGAACCATCGCACTTCTAGATTCCGACACTCCCTCGAGCAGTGGCTACGATGAAGCAGCGAACCGTTTCCTATCCAAGAGATCCGATCGGCATCCCCTTGCTAACCTGCCCGATCGCATCACTAAATTAGAAGCAGGCAAGCTTCGGGGGATCGCTTCGTTGGATTCGTCAAATTCCCAGCACACCCCTTACGATTTCGAGATGCGCCTCAATCATCTTTCGAATCGTCAAATCGCTGGAAAAGATGGCCCGTCGATGCATCTGCAGCTCAGCAGAACCTTGGATACGGCTGCAACCCCCGTTTGGTCGTGCGTGGCAGAACAGGTTGTCTTGCCGCAGTCCGATACAACGCAGGTTCAAATCCAATTGCAGCATCATTTGGAGGGAGTGGCCAGTACAACGCAAATCCAGCATGCAAATCATGGCTGGTCTTCCACGTTGAGCGTCCCAACTGCCTCATGCTTGTCGGATGCTATGAAGTATGTTGACAACGGACAGGCTGTCATCGCAAACGCATCTGTCGCCGACCGGATAAAAGCGAAACTGATCGCTACGACGAATCCAAAATCGTCTTCAGTGCCATCGAGCATGATCATTGAGATCGATCCAGAAAGTCTGTTGTCACTAGAATCCGCATTGTTGGGATTGAAACGTGCCTATTCCGATTCACGGCGAGCAACATTGGAAACACGAAGCACGGAAATGCTCAACGATGAACTTCTGCGAATGAGTACTCGTTGGAACCAATTGGACGATGAGCACTCTAGGGTTCATGCCTCGTGGGAGGAATCCATGAAAGACCTATCAAGCCGAATGGAAGAGTTGGAGATCACGTTCAAACGAACATCCCGACTAAATGACGCAACCAAGGTTTTCTAGGTTTAAAATCGATTGTTCAATACGGGCAAGGATCGATTCATTGATCCGGATTGACGCCCTTTCAAGTCCATCGTGACGTATTGAAAGCCCAGTTGTCTCAAATGATCGTAAATGGAATTTCGGATCGTAGATTCACTCGCTCGGTCCAACTCCTCTGCGTTTAACTCGATCCTTGCCAATTCGTCTGCATGCAGTCGCACGCGAACGTCGTGAAAGCCCAACTCTTTCAAGAATTGTTCCGCCATTTCGACGCGATTCAATCGGGTGGGAGTGACCGCTTGGCCGTAAGCGATTCGACTCGCCAAACAAGGAGAAGCGGGCTTTTCGGAAACCGAAAGTCCGAAGTGTTTAGCGATCAGACGCACCGCATTTTTATCAAGTGAACACGCGACCAACGGCGCTACGACTCCATGTTCGTCAGCAGCCTTTAGCCCTGGACGATAATCCCCCAGGTCATCGAGATTCGTGCCTGACAAAACCATCTGAACGCCGTTTTCAGCGGCCCAGTTTCTAATCGTAGAGTAGAGATGTGTTTTGCAGTAGTAACAGCGTTGTGCATCATTGCGAACATAGTCTGCGTCTTCGATCTCAGACGTCGACACCTCGCGATGTGAAATACCAATTTGAGCTGCAACCAAACGAGCCGTTTCGAGTTCCGAAGTTGCGACGGCCGTGCCAACTCCCGTTACCGCCACTGCTCTATCTCCGATTGCTCGGTACGATGCCGCAGCAACCACTGCGCTATCAACTCCGCCCGAAAAGGCGATCGCAACGGAATCGAATTTCGCAATGTACTCGATCAGTTTGGTTGCGAGCGAGCTTGCTAGTTCTGTGCTGACGGATTCCATCGTAGCGGCCAAGTTTATTTCTTGCGTCGTTCGTCCGACGTAGGCAGAGGCATTGGACCGGCATAAGCATCGAAAATCGCCAATAGATTCAGCAATCCTGCAACCGCGGTAAAAAGCGAACCCAATTCAAATCCTGCGGATGCGCTCTTGTGCCAATGAGACAGTTCTTCTCGGCCCGACGGAGGTGCCATAAACTTCGTCCAGGACCATTTATCAAAGTCCTCTGTGATTCCTCGACCAAGCATGTTTTCTTTAGCGTCATTGCGATGAATCCAGCCTTGGATTGCTGCAGGAAAAGCAGGAATTCCCACGCACAATTGGGCTGGGAATTGGATCCGATATTCATCTGGATTCCAAGATGCATAGACAACGCGTCCTTGGCCGATCAAAAGCCCCAAGACGAATAGGCCAAGTATGCAAACTGCAAACAAAAACGCCTTGTTGCGACGCCCTTGATAATAGTGACCTGCGCCCGGGAGAAGAAATCCCAACACCGTCGCCAAGTAACGATTCTTGAGATTGATTTCGCAATCGTCGACCACGACAACATGCCCAATCTGTGGGGATTCGCTCATTTAATGCAATTTCTAATCGTAAATGACCGGCTTAGGGAAACGCGATTGCCAGGCAAATTAAATTGTTTTGGGTTCCAACCGCAGCGGTCGGATTCTGGAGGGCACCCACCGGTTCTTGGCAGCGTTCATTGCGAGGATTTCGCTAAAGGGACACTGGCAGGTTCAGTGGGTTTGACGTCGAACCATTGTAGCATAACAACCGATTTCAGCGAAACCGAGACTTTCACCGAGCGCGAGTCGGGGGGATTAGCTGACGATGGGGTGGACACTTTTAGGTGTTTCGATGCTTTCGCCCATCACGATGGCGTCTTTTTCGAGCTGGGCCAGCAAATCATCATCTAAAACGTGCTCGGTGTAGTCTGCCCCTCGATCGATCGCGTCCGCCGAAAGGTCCGCCCATCTGGCGAAATAGAGTTCTAGTAAACGGTGTCGTCGCACGGCTCGCATCGATTGTTGGATCCCACTAGCCGTGAGCAGCACTTCTCCATCTGGGTTCCTAGTTGCCCAGCCCTGGCGGCAAATTTGGCGAACCGCGGATTCCAAACGTCGCTGGCTCCATCGACGCATGCGAAGCAGTACGGATAGACTGGTCGGCTCCGATCGGGTTTGCCCGAGCGCTTGCGGCGCCAATTCTTTCGATTCCAGCAGTTCGTAAATTGAGCGGAGCACGTGTTCTTGGTCTGCCTTGGAACGCTGGATGCGAATCCTCATCGCTTTCCACAAAAAGCCTCGCTCGTAACCAAAGGCAACGCTGAAAGCAAAGCAGGCACTGGCCGCAAGAACAATAGCGGCCCCTGATGGAACGCGATCGATCATTAAACTGCTCAACGCACCAACAATACCCGATGTCGCCCCGATTCCAGCACTCACCGCGATGGTTAACGCCAATGAATCTGTCCAGAACCTCGCTGAAGCTGGCGGGATCACGATCAATGCGATCACCAGGATCACCCCGACAATATTCGCTCCCACCACCACCACGAGCAGCACGCAAGTCAATAGGATGAGATCGATCGTCATAATCGGCCATCCTTGAGCTGCAGCCAACCAAGGATCAAA
>CAIXME010000553.1 GCA_903920425.1 uncultured Pirellula sp.
CGGACAAAATTTATACTCAAACTCGTGCTCGTACTCAATGAAATGGTACTAGTACTCGTACTCGATTGTCCTTCCGAGATTCCAAGCGATCGCGAAACTGCCTGCATTTCTATCCCCCTCGCCCCGCTTCGGTGGCCTTCGGCCAGGGGGAGGAGGGAAGATTCAACGCGCGGCATCTTTTGTAGCCAACCAGTCACGCATCCATCGGGACAAGCCCGATGGTGTACCAGGAGCAGCGTTGATAGACACTCTGAATGCTCAATGCAAAGGCCCACACATCGCAAACCGCTTAGGCTTTTAAGCCACACCTGGCCCTGTGCCAGGTGGGCTATGACTGAGAGGCTACCAGACCATCGCCCTGCACTTCCCTCCTTCCCCTGGCCTTCGGCCGCTTCGGGACGAGGGGAGCAAAAGCAAAAAGGATGTGGGTAAAGATGAGCTTATCAGCCACGGATAGAGAGGTGTCAGCACTTCGGGGGCCTAAGTCTCGCAAATTCAGAATTTACATTTCGGATTGCGATAGCAACATTGCCCCCGCCGCGATACGACGCGATGAAAGCCCAATGAACCATCATGGTAAAGACAGAGACTAGCTTATTCCTGTTTGGCTTCCTGCGGCTGCTCCATTCGGGAGTAGTCGTTTCGATCCCATTCCTCTCGGATGCGGTTGGGCAATAATTCGCGGATCAACCGGTGCTTGTCTGGGACACTTTCCAGAACCTTCATATCACGTGCTGCAGCATCGTAAAACTCCTTTGCCAGCGCCGGCCCAGCTGTCCGAGCGGATACGTACGCCATTTCAATTCTTGCAATGGCCGTAAGAACGTCATCCGCATATTGCGAACGTATCACGTTCATCAATGGCTCCAACGCTTCCTGATAGTTTTCTCCCTCGATCGCTTTTCGAGCGATTTGCAGCTCCGCTTTCAAGTAATAGTTCCTGCTGACACTATCTGTTGGCGGAAAGTTCTTCGAAACAGCCCGCCAATGCTTGTAATCATTCACCAGAAGAGCCATCGCGTATTGCTTTTGTATCGTCGATTGCCGCACCACACCTTCCGTCGTGGCCGCTTGCAATGTGAGGAAGTCCTTGCGAGTGAGATAGAGGGTAATCAGCAATCCGACCACAAACGCCCCAGCCAAAGCCCCGTATTTCCAGAACTTTGGCTTGCTGCGCACGGCGTCACTGGTTGTCGCCAAACCATTGCGAGTCAATTTCTGCAACTGCTGCGTCACTTCGAGATTGCTAATGTGCTGATGCTCGATGATGAGCCCCGCAAACGGGACCATCTGATCGACGTGCCCCGTCAGATTGCTTTCGACTACTTCTCGTAGCGCTCGACTCAATTCCGACGCCGTCGCGTATCGCTCATCCGGACTCTTTGCCAGCAGCTTATGCACGATGGCCACCAAAGCGGGCGGAAGATCCGGTCGAAGCTGGCTCAAGGAAGGCGGCTCGGCTTGCAAATGCTGCATCGCCAGGGCCAACGCGGTTTCGCCAGAAAAGGGCGGTCGGCCAGAGAGCATGTGGTATGCAGTGGCGCCCAACGAGTAGAGGTCGCTTCTCGAATCCACCGACAACCCTTGAATTTGCTCAGGGCTCATGTACAGCGGTGTACCAAGCGTTACTCCCACGGCGGTCAAGTTCTGGGATTGGCCTCGCGCACGTGCCAATCCAAAGTCGGCAACTTTTACTTCCCCGTCCGGAGTGAGCAAAAGGTTATCAGGCTTTATATCACGATGAACCAGCCCGATGGACGCTGCCTTTTGCAGAGCCGCCGTAGTCTGGCTGAGAATCGATAGCGATTCCGCTAGCGGCAATGCTCCGCGGCGCTGAATATACGAATGCAGGTTGCTGCCCGGTACGTACTCTTGCGCAATGTAGTGTATCGATTCGAATTTGCCGACATCGTAAACCTGCACGATGTTCGGGTGCATCAGCGATGCGACCGCTCTAGCCTCTTGCAGAAAACGTTGTTCGTGGTCGCTGGATCCGACGAAGTCCGCTCGCATTACTTTCAGCGCGACATGGCGATGCAATGATTCTTGAAACGCAAGATACACCTCGGACATTCCGCCTACGCCGAGGCGATGCAAAATAGAAAAGCCGGCAATGCTTTGATTGGTTAAATCGTTTTGCTCAGGCTTGACGGTCATATTGCATTCGAGTTTTTAGGAGTCGATTCGTCGCTACGCTTCCATCGTACCAGGATTCGAGACTGTTCGTTAGCCTGCACAAAAACGGTCACCTTCCCATCAATGACCGTCAGCGTATCGAATTCGCGTCCTTGGCTATCGACTCGCCATGCTGATTCTACATCGCGAAAGAAACTGAGTTTCGCGTTTCCAGATTTTCCTTGCGCCTCTCGAATCCAAACACATGCATCGCCATCTCGACCGGTCCAGGTGTCCATTTCATCGGCAGGGAACAGACTCGGTTCGATGGTGGGTTGAGGGCTATCGAATACAACGTGCACGTTTGATAAATTGCATTGTGCCAGCCATGCCCCTTCATCCTTTTGCGTTGTCGCTGCGCCCGTCGATTCGATGAACCATGGTTGATCGCAGAAGTCCAACGCAGTCTCATAAGGTCGAGGCCAATCCATTCCGATTGCAATCTTGTTGGACACATGTCCATTCTCATTGGCGGGCAATCCGGAGATTAGAAATCGCGATTCGGATCGGCGATGAGAGC
>CAIXME010000554.1 GCA_903920425.1 uncultured Pirellula sp.
AAGACAAATCATCGATTTGATATTGTTTGGGCGTCCGAATGATGACATACGGAATAGACAATGCGACGATAGTTGTCAGCATCAGAAGTTCGCGCAATCTAAATCGATGTATTGCCATTGTGAGCCAGAACTTGTTATTATCCCCGGTTGGGGGTTCGGAGTTCAATTTAGGGACTTATCAGGCGGTTGTCAAACTTATTATCACCGTGAAGGCGCTAGTTATCACCGCTCTTTTCCCTCTCGTAGCGAACCGGGTGATAAAGACTTATCTCGTTCTCCGCGAGCGTTGGGCTTAGGCTATCATCAAGACCGGGGCAGCCATGTGGCTAGCGCTGGCGCGATCATAAAGCGAGGTGGCGAGGCAATCACGGGCTCATCAGGTTCATGTATTTATCGTGGCGTTCCATCCTATGCATGACTCATAATCTGGTAATAACCCGATTTAGGGGTGAACCCAAATATTACGCTAGTTTTGGTGGCCCAGTTGACGAGGCACATTCGTGACAATTATAAATCGTTCCAGTTGAAATCTTACAATATGCCCGAAGACTTCTGCTCTCGGTGCTTTTCAATTGGAGTCATTGCCCATGGTTCACGCGCCCGCCACTCAGCAATCCTCTGGGTTCCTCAGCACAGAGGAATCGTACGCTCTCTTTTGGTTTCGCTCCCTCGCCCGTTTTCACCGAATTCGGAATCCGGAACAATGGCAATTCAACGAAAAGGACGTGATCGCGTTTTTGCGATCTAAGCTTGCAGAAAAAACTCCGACTTGGAAGCGGATCAAGATTGTGCAAGGCTTGATCTGGTACCGCAATCATGTTCGTAAAAGCCCCAACCCTCCGTTGGAGCCGATTCGGCAGAAGCTTCGTGAAATCGAGGCTAGGGAACGTGAGAAACAAGACGAAAGGCCCATCGAAGAAGTTATTGGGAGGATCAATCCTCGCGAATCCGATGCAATTCAAGCCTTTCGTCGATCGTTGCGATTGATCGGCCGCAAACCCAACACCGAGAGGGCGTATGTTCAAAAGGTACGCGCGTTCATGCGCGATCGCGGGCTAAAATGCCTGAAAGATTTTGACGGAATTGGCAGTCGTGATATCGAAGCACATTTAACAGATTTGGCCGTCGATGGCGATGTTGCAGGCTCTACTCAAGACGGGGCGTTTTATGCACTGCTTTTCTTTTTCGAGCATGTTTTGAAACGGGACTTTGGTGATATCAATGCCATTCGGTCTACAAAGGCACCAAGAATTCCCACCGTGATGAGCAAGCCAGAAGTGATCCGTGTTTTGTCGTTTCTGGAAGGCATGCATCTGATAATTGGGCAGTTGCTATACGGATGTGGAATGCGCATTTCTGAATGCTTGCGACTCCGTGTCAAAGATTTCGATTTTGATCGCATGATGATCGAAATCCACAATTCCAAGGGGGACAAGAGCCGCTTTGCACCGCTGCCTCAACAATTGGTTGAACCTCTCAGAAAACTGATCGCCAACCGGGAGTTACTGCATGAACGGGATCTTGCGAACGGCGAAGCGTCCGTTTGGCTGCCCCATGCGTTGGATCGAAAATATCCATCGGCGCATAAGTCATTCAAATGGCAATTCCTCTTTGCGTCTGCCAGAATGTCATTGGATCGCAGGACGGGTAAACGGCATAGACATCATCTGCATTCGGATACATTTCCTGTTCATCTCAAAAAGGCTGTCGAGAAAGCCAATTTGAACAAGCATGTCACGTCTCATACGTTCCGTCATTCCTTTGCGACTCATCTTTTGCAAGACGGAACAGACATTCGAACTATTCAAGAATTGCTCGGTCATAGCGATATCTCGACGACCATGATTTACACCCATGTATTGGTCCGTCCCGATGTTCGGGTGATCAGCCCTCTCGACCAATTGCAATCATCCCCATCACATGGTGTTGCTGCAGGGATCGCATTGTCGCAAAGCGTTTCACCGGACAAGAAGAACGTGGACATTGTCGAGACAGATCTGCCTGAGCCACAGGATGAAAAGGTTTTATGTGACATGCGATCGCACGAAGGGGGCTCTGACTTGATCGTGTCCAGTGTGAACAGCACGCAGAATCGCGGTGTATCATTGCCTAGCCGTGTCCGGTCGTTTATTTCCTCTATGATTTCGAACGCGATTGCCGGTCGGAGCATTCGTGAATCTGGGTGAGAAAAGAGGGAGTTGGCTTAAGGCTTAAAGGGACGGGCGAGATAGCCAGCGGCGTTTTAGTGGATAGGTGCAACGATTGGTTCGTTGGGTTGCTGGCATCCCTTCAGGATGCTTGGGGCGGGTGGACGCGGGACCGGTGGTGTCGCTTCGCTCGACCACCGGCTACAGGCTTTAATCCCTTCGGGATTTCTCAGGG
>CAIXME010000555.1 GCA_903920425.1 uncultured Pirellula sp.
GAGGAATACCTTAAGCGATTTCCGCAGCAGGAACGAGTGGTCGTGGACTTGTTTGCTCGCGATACAAAAACGTTGTTTTTAGACGATCGAGGCACAACTTCATTACCAGGTAACGTACCACCTGTCCTAGCTAATTTTCGCCTGATTAAACAAATCGGCCAGGGTGGAATGGGAGTCGTCTGGTTAGCCGAACAGGATCAGCCGGTTAAACGTCGGGTAGCCCTGAAGCTGATCAAATCGGAATTGAATTCGAAGGACGTGATCGCCCGGTTTGATGCCGAGAAACAAGCTCTCGCGATGATGGACCATCCCAACATCGCACGCGTGCTGGATGCCGGCACTACTGACGACCATCGTCCGTACTTTGTGATGGAGCTCGTCGATGGAATCTCGATCACTCAATACTGCGACGATAACAAGCTGAGTGTCGACGACCGACTAAAGTTGTTTGTCCAGGTTTGCAAAGCAGTTCAGCACGCTCATCAGAAGGGAATTATTCACCGTGATCTAAAGCCGTCAAATGTTCTGGTTACGGTCATTGACGGCGAACCGGTTCCGAAGGTCATCGACTTCGGACTCGCGAAAGCCGTCGAACGGAATCTGCAATTGACCGACGCAACGATGTTGACGGAATTCGGCAAGGTTGTCGGAACGGTTCAGTACATGTCGCCTGAACAGGCTGAACTGAGGGGAGCGGACTCGCTCGATATTGACACTCGGACGGATGTCTATTCGCTTGGCGTCATGTTGTATGAGCTGCTGACGGGCTCTACACCAGTCGATAAGGAAATCTTGGGTCGAAACGCACTATTGAAAATTCTTGAACTGATCCGAGAAGAAGACCCGCCAAGGCCAAGCAGTCGCTTGAGTTCGTCATCGGGGGAATTGACTTCAGCAGTCAGTGACCTGCGAAGAGTGCATCCGGCGCGACTACAACAACTTCTGCGAGGCGAACTCGACTGGATCGTGATGAAGGCGTTGGAGAAGGATCGCACCCGACGTTACGACACAGCCGACGGCTTTGCTCGCGACATCCAGCGGTACCTGGCCGACGAGATGGTAGAGGCCAGGCCTCCCAGCCGGGGCTACCGGCTCAAAAAGTTCGTCCGGCGAAACAAGGTACAGGTCATCGCGGGGAGTCTGGTGCTCCTGTCCTTGGTGGTTGGGTTTATTGGTACGATCATCGGCATGATCGAGGCCGACAAGCAGACCAAGAACGCACGCTTGGCCGAGGGCAAAGCCGAAGCTGAAGCCATCGTTGCGCGCACTGCGGAAGGCACCGCCCTGAAACAGTTGCGGCGAGCGGAAGGGCTAGTGTACGCGGGCAAACTGTCGCTGGCGCAGAGCTCGTTCGCGGAGGGTAAAGGGGAAGATGCAGTGCAGCATCTGGAGGATTGCCAGTGGAACCTGCGCGGTTGGGAACACCGTCATCTCTCGACCCGCTTCAACAGTAAGCAGACGCTTGAAGGACATACCAGCGAGGTGAGTAGCGTGTCCTGGAGTCCCGACGGCAAATTCATTCTCACGGGAAGCGGGGACAACACGGCGAAGGTCTGGAATGCCGAGAAGGGCCTGGAAGTCCTCACCCTCAAGGGACACACCTTGCCTGTGCGCAGCGTGTCCTGGAGTCCCGACGGGAAACGCATCCTCACGGGAAGCGATGACACCACGGCCAAGGTCTGGGACGCCGCGACGGGCCTGCTACTCCTCACCATCAAGGGACACACTAGCGAGGTGAGCAGCGTGTCCTGGAGTCCCGATGGCAAACGCATCCTCACGGGAAGCTATGACAAGACGGCGAAGGTCTGGGACGCTGAGAACGGGCAGGAACTCCTTGCGGTAGAAGGACACATGGGCTCGCTGTTCAGCGTGTCCTGGAGTCCCGACGGCAAACGCGTCCTCACCGGTAGCGAGGACAAGACGGCGAAGGTCTGGGATGTCGCGACGGGCCATGATGTGATGACACTCACGGGACACGCCCTGCAGGTGAGCAGCGTGTCCTGGAGTCCCGATGGCAAACGTATCCTCACGGGAAGTTATGACAAGACAGCGAAGGTCTGGGACGCTGAGAATGGCCAAGAACTCGTCGACTTCAAGGGACATGTGGGCTCGCTGTTCATCGCGGCCTGGAGTCCCGACGGCAAACGCATCCTCACGGGCAGCTATGACAACACGACGAAGGTCTGGGACGCAGAGAAAGGCCAGGAACTCCACGCCCTCAAGGGACATCTGCACTTCGTGCTCAGCGCGGCCTGGAGTCCCGACGGCAAACGTATCATCAGCGGAAGCCAAGACAAGACGGCGAAGGTCTGGGACGCCGAAAAGGGCCAGGAAGTCCTCACCCTCAAGGGACATAAGAACTGGGTGTTCAGCGTGTCCTGGAGTCCCGACGGCAAACGTATCCTCACAGGAAGCGCGGACAAGACGGCGATAGTGTGGGACGCTGCTACTGGCCAGGAAGCCCTCGCCCTCAAGGGACATATGAACTGGGTGAGCAGCGTCTCCTGGAGTCCCGATGGCGAACGCATCCTCACGGGAAGCGAGGACAAGTCAGCAAAGGTCTGGGACGCCAAGACGGGCCAGGAAGTCCTCAGCGTCAACGGACATGTCGCCGGGGTGATGTGCGTGTCCTGGAGTCCCGACGGCAACCACATTGTAACGGGAAGCGAGGACACCACGGCGAAGGTCTGGGATGTCGCGACGGGCCAAGAAGTCCTCGCCCTCAAGGGTCACACTAGCTGGGTGAGCGGCGTGGCCTGGAGTCCCGACGGCAAACGCATCCTCACGGGAAGCGCTGACCTCACGGCAAAGGTCTGGGACGCCGAGACGGGCCAGGAGCTCGCCGCCCTCAACGGACACACCGACCGGGTGAACAGCGTGGCCTGGAGTGCCGATGGCGAACGCATCCTCACGGGAAGCCATGACAATTCGGCGAAGGTCTGGGATGCCGCGACGGGCCATGAAGTCCTCACCCTCACGGGACACACTCTGCCTGTGAGCAGCGTGTCGTGGAGTCCCGACGGCAAACGCATCCTCACAGGAAGCTGGGACTACCACGCGAAGGTCTGGGATGCCGTGACGGGGCAGGAAGTGGTCACTCTCAAAGGACATAGCGACGGGTTGTTCGCCGTGTCCTGGAGTACCGACGGTGAACGCATCGTCACGGTAGGCGGGGACAAGACGGCGAAGGTCTGGGACGCCGAGCAGGGCCAAGAAGTCCTTGCTGTCAAGGGACACGCCAGCGGGGTGAGCAGCGTGGCCTGGAGTCCCGACGGCAAGAAAGTGTTCGCTTGGAACGACGCAGGAAAGGTGTTGGCTTGGGACACCACAACAGGTCAGCCAGTCGCCGCTGACAATCCGCCGTCGAAGCCCGCTCCCGGCCCGGCACGTTCGCCTGACGGCCGTTTCTCCGCCATCCCCAAAGGCAGCCAGATACAATTCGTCGATTCGCTCCGGCCAGCTCCGGTAGGTTCGCCATGGCCATTCCCCGAGGCTGCCCAGCGCACGACTTATCACACGGAGCAAGCTGCTGTCGCCGAGCAAGCGAAGCAGTGGTTCGCCGTCGCCTTCCACGTCGGTCGCTTGATGCTCGACGACCCCGACAACGCCGATCTAAAGAAACGCAGCGAGGACGCACTCCAACACGCAGGGCGCTGAGTAGCCTCGCAGCAGCGGGGACGGATTGGGATTCTAATGCTAGTTCGCCTTGTGTCAGCGCGATCAACCGCTGAGCTTTCTGAGAGGCGATAGTATCTTCGAGTCGTTTGGCTGGGATCGCAAACAAATCCATCTTCATTCCGAGTGCGGAAAGAACGGCTTGAAGATTGGTAACGGAGCAATGCTCATCCTTACCTCCGAGAATGCGAATCACAGTTGCCTGTGATTCGCCACTTCGACGAGCAAGATCGGAAATCGATATGTCGAGTTTGTTAACCCGGCGTCGTAGTAGCGTAGATAGCGACATGGGTTAACAATCGAATGGGACTTGGAGTGAGCAACCGCAAGGAGACACTAAACGTCGGCTTTGCTGAAAGCGTGGAATCGCAGGCTAGAAGCCTAAGCCACTTGAGTTCCGCAAACCGAGCTCTTCTCAGAGTCTCTGGGTGGCGGACCATCTGACTGACTCGGGATACTTTTTTTCAGCTGGATAGCCACACTAATTAGCCCAAAGTTGCGAAACTGGTAGCTCAAGTTATGCATGGTTGGACCATGGTGGGCTGCGTTTGCAAACTACGTTCCTGGTTTGTTTGTAAGGAAATCTGCGATGATGTGTGAATAAGAGTAGAGGGCACACATGAACGACTGGCCAGAAACAAACCAAAGCCTGATTTTGCGAATCAAAGATCCGCAGAACGCCGTAGCCTGGAGTGAGCTTATGGCCATCTATCGACCTGTGATTTATCGCTTGGCTCGGCGGAAAGGTCTGCTGCACGAAGATGCGGAAGATCTTGTCCAAGGTGTCTTCCTATCTGTCGCCAAAGCCATCGATCGGTGGGAGCATGGAGAGGGCCAACCGCGTTTTCGAAACTGGCTTGGGAAAATTGCTCGCAATGCCATCGTGAACGCGATCACACGTACCAAGCCCGATCGGGCTACTGGAACGTCAAGCGTCATGCAAGCTCTAGCGTCCCTGCCCGAGGAAGCCGAGACCACCCAGGCCTTGATCGTCGACTGTCGGCTCGAAGCGATTCGTTGGGCCGCGCGAGAGATCCAATCCGAGTTCTCCGACGCCACCTGGGCCATCTTCCAGTCTACCATCTAGGAGCTATCAGACTGGGTGTCGTGAATTGCCCCGAGCTGGCGACGCATAGTTTTTCCAATAAACTAGCGCTTTGATTAGACAATTCCGGTGCAGCTTGACTCTATGTAAGTAGCCAGTCACCTTCGATTTGACTCAAAACGGGTGTGGTCGCCATCGCATGCTTCCGTAGCGCTCAAGCGGCTCAGACGCTTCGAGGAACTGGTCGTAGAGTTATTCCGCGAAGGACTCCAATAGTGACTTATCGACTCACTTTTTTTTTGAAATCGTTGCTCATCGGAGCAGTAGTATTCCTAACCACTATTGCGAGCTCAGGTCAGGCTGACGACGGAAAACGGGTAAGCACAGAAGAAAAGGCTAATTCGATCTCTACTGCGATGGAGTCTTCGTTAGCAAGTCTACCAAAGCTCTACGAGTCCGTCAGCAAGTCGATCGTCCGTGTCGAAGGGATGGACTTTACCAAGACAATAGCCCTCAGCGAGACCGGGGTCATCGTATCACCGGAGGGGCACATCTTGGTGGGGAATAGTTCAGGAGTGCAAGACCTGAAAGTCCACTTGAGCGATGGCCGCACCGTTACCGCCACCCCTGCTGGTTGGTCGGTTGAATGGTGTTTCAGCGTTTTGAAGATCAACGAAGAAGGCCCGTGGCCTGCGATCGAATTGGGATCAACGAAGGAACTGAAAGCTGGTGAGCCTTGCTTGGTGCTCGGTTACGCCCCGCGTGGTGATGCGAAATGGGATTCCTCACCAACGGCTCGGTATGGATTCATCGACCGGAACCATCCGCCTCATTGGTTCACCACCACGGGCTTTCCCAAATACTCTGAGAATCCCGCTATTGTTGGCTTGGATGGCCGCTTACTCGGTATCCACACAATGAGCTGGACGGATGGGCTGGCAAGCGATTTGAGTTTCGCGACCGCAGTTGATGTTTTGGTGGCGAATCGCGACAGCCTATTTTCCGGAAAGAATCTTGATTGGGTTCGGTATCCGCCTGATCCAAACTCGTTCTATCGCAATGGAACCGGAAGCCACCCCGAGCTGCTGACATTCAGGAAGACAGAGGAAGTTTTGCACCAAGCCACGGCACCTCTGAAGATGAGCGAAGCGGAGTTAGATAAAGTAAAGCGGATTGCAATGAACACCACTGTGCGATTGGTCTCGAAGGAGCGGCTTGCTTTAGGAGGAACATCTGACGAATACGATCGCTGGAGCGGCGTAATAGTTTCGGAGGACGGTTACATTCTTACTGTTGCTCACACTGGTCAGATACCGGGAGAACGACTCAGCGTTCACTTGTCGGACGGTCGCACAGTGGACGCAGTTGCTCTGGGCACCAACGTCATCACAGATATTGGTCTGGCTAAAATCACAACGCCCGGTTCCTGGTCATTTGCAGAAATTGCCGAATCATCGATGTTGAAACCGGACGAACCGATCGTCTCGGTTGGGTATCCGGCGGTCAACGGGAAGGGGCAATGGTTAATGGAACGAACCCCGCAAATTGAAGTGACCAATGTAAGAGTCCAATCTTACTTACTCTGGTCCGACCAAATGGACACCATGTATGTCCCTTTCCAGGGAGGAGTTTGCGGAGGCGGCATCTTTAACCGTCATGGACAGTACGTCGCCGCCCTATTAGGAAGCGCCGGCACTCGTTCGGAAGTCGCCAAAGCGCAATGGAAGGATTTGAAAAAACTGGAGTCGATCGACACCGCAATTGGATTGCCGCATCCACTGCGACAGCGATTTGTCGCTCCCAGCATGTCGGTGGCTCAGTCGCTGGTGGAACTCTTAGTTGATTCGGAACCTGTCAGTATTGGAACCGTCGTTGACACCGACGGCTGGATTCTCACCGAGGCGAGCGCCTTGAGTGGAAAGGTGAGTTGTAGATTGCCGGACCAGTCAATCATGATCGCCGAAAAACGAGCAGAGTCACAGGAGCATGACCTCGCCCTGTTGAAGATCGACGCTGCCGGACTTAATGCGGCTGCGTTCTCGGAAAAGGAACCGCCATCCATCACACAGGCGCTGTGTGCCGTTGGACCACGTCAAGTTCTCAAACCCGGAATCGTGTCCATTGAAACTCGCGAGATCCCAGCCGAACCTAGTTGGAACGGTGAGGGTACAGAAGACAAGCCAGAGGGTCCGATGATATCTCAATCCATTCCGGGGTCGAATAACAGGACGAACCTGAGCACGATTGGAACGAAACTGCAATTCGAAGACATTATCATCTCCATCAATGGCCAACCGACACCTACTATCGCAGCGCTTGAGCACGTGCTGAAAACCAATCTCGCCGAATATTGCACAGGTGATCTGGTTTCGGTCGAACTGCTTCGCAAAGGCGCGTCCTTCAAAGTCGATACACCACTACCTCGGGCCGCCGTGGTGAATTATTGGATGATGGAAGAGCATGAATCACCGAGGCAATCCGGCTTCGCTTCGGTTCTTGATACCGATATTGAACTTCTCCTCTCAGAAGTGGGCAGCCCCGTGATTGATATCGACGGACGCATTCGCGGCATCGCAATCGCCAGTCGAGGCCGCAACGAAACACAGCGCGGTCCGACATGCGTCCTGCCGAGCGACATCGTTGCTCGAGTGACAAAGCAGCTTATGACCGAGGCAAAATCAAGGTAGGCTTGCGTAGCCACCGCTGCCAAGCGGTGGTGAGTCAAACGTGACGTGTGTCCACCATCTGGCGACGGTGGCTACATCATTGAGTCTGCGTAGCCACCGTCGCCAGACGGTGGGCCATCCCTGCTCCACCGCTTGGCAGCAGCGGCTACAATGTTTCGGTTTGCCCACCGACGCCAGACCGCAGATCGATAGAGTTTTTTACCAACGATCGAGACACCATCCAATTGCGAGTCCAGCTTATGAGAATCGAGCCACATGACTCTCTACCAAGGCTTGAACCAGGATACTATCGTGGACAAGCGTACGTTCATTGGGTGATGACTATTGAGGATCGTAAGACGGGCTGGTTAGTTCCGATCTTTTACTACAAGTTTCGTGAGATACTGACCCACGCGGCTTTTCGGTACGCGTTTGCATGTCCCATCTACTGCTTGATGCCAGATCATATGCATATGCTTTGGCTTGGAATAGACGATCGGAGCGATCAACTAAAGGCTTCCGAGTACTTCCGAAGACGGCTTGGAGAACCACTAAGTAAACTAGGCTTCGAGTTCCAACACCAGCCGTATGATCATGTGCTCAAGGACGAGGAGCGGCTGGAAACTGAGGTTTGCAATCAGGTTGAGTACATCGCGAGGAACCCTGAACGCAAGAATCTAGTAGCAGCAAATCAATTCAAATCGTATCCCTACACAGATTGTTTGGTTCCTGGTTATCCCGAACTGAAGATATGGCAGCCTGACTTCTGGACTCGATTCTGGAGATGCTATTCATTCCTGAGAAAAAACGGTCTATTCCGTCCTGCTGATGAAGAACTGTAGCCACTGTCTTTTTGTCGCCGCGTCGCCAGACGGTGGAACATCTAAGGTTTGTACAACCAACCGCTTGGCAGCAGTGGCTACGAGCCTGTCTCCGTAAACTGTAGCCACCGCTGCCAAGCGGTGGAATCACCGGCAGCGTCTCTACCGTCTGGCGACGGTAGCTACGGGGCTGGTGACGGTAGCTACGCGTTGGTTCGAAGATGGAGAAGCGGTTTTCAGAAAACTTTCTTTGCGACTGTGTAATTTCCATTGCTGGTTGAGTCTACTAAGTAGCCAATTCACTTCAGCTAGTCGGAAAAAAAGATGCAGTCCAGTCCTCCAGAAACGCGTGCTAGCTTAATTCTGCGATTGAAAAACGCAGACGATGTGGCGGCCTGGAGCGACTTTGTTGCTATCTATGCCCCCGTCATTTTTCGAGTCGCATGCCGCCATGGGCTTCAAGTCGCCGATGCGGAGAACCTGATCCAAGAGGTTTTGCTTTCGATTTCTCGCGCTTTGCCGCAATGGCTGCAGCGCGAGGATCGAGGCAGCTTTCGCGCGTGGTTGCTCAAGATCGCGCGCAACGAAGCGGTCGACATGCTCACACGGCGAGCCACCAGGCCGCTTGGCAAAGATGGTCTTGAGGCCGAGCGACTGCTGGCCGAAATCCCAGACCACCGCGGTGATCTTTCCGTCCAGTTCGACCTCGAATACGAACAAGCTGTTTTCCAATGGGCTGCGGCTCAAGTTCGTGAATCGGTTTCGGATACCACCTGGCAGTCGTTTTGGCTGACTCATGTCGAAGGTCTGTCTGTCGATAGGGTCGCACAGCAATTGAATATGCGAACCGGGACAGTCTACGTCGCTCGAGGTCGAGTGATGAACCGCATTCAAGAACTCGTCAATCAGTTTGAGGACAAACAATGATTTTTCACGACAAACCAGATCAGCAGCTTTGCGACGACGACAAGCTTTTCGCTGTCTTGAATGATGGCGACCAGGCTACCGATCATCAGGATGTAGTTGAGCACATCGAGCAATGCCCGCGATGTCAGCAGCGTTTTGATGAGCTGGCGGCAGGCGCAAAGGACTGGACCAAGGCGCGTCAGGCTCTGCTCAACGACGATCCCTGTTCAGAGAACCGAGTTGGTTCAGCCAAGTGGGATTATTCGCTGCGAAACGAAGGCCCCGTGGCCTGGACTGAGTCGATGGCCAGCCAGTTGCTCTCGCCTGCATCGCACCCGGAGTTGCTCGGTCGCCTTGGTCGCTACGATGTCGAACGTCTCATCGGTTCGGGCGGCATGGGCGTTGTCTTCAAGGCGCATGATTCGGAATTGAATCGTCCGGTCGCGATGAAGATCCTGGCTCCCTATCTTTCCAGCAGTGGTCCCGCCCGCAAACGTTTCGCTCGCGAAGCCCGAGCTGCGGCGGCAGTTGTTCACGAACATGTTGTGCCAATCTACAACGTCGAGACCGAACGCGAGATTCCGTTTCTGGTGATGCACTATGTCGCGGGAGAATCTCTCCAAGAGAGGGTCGATCGCGAGGGTGCATTGGAGTTGTGCGAGATCCTGCGGATCGGCATGCAAGTGGCCTCTGGACTCTCGGCGGCTCATCAACAAGGTCTCGTTCATCGCGACATCAAGCCCTCAAACATACTGATGGAACAAGGAGTTGAACGAGCATTGATCACCGACTTTGGTCTGGCTCGCGCTGCCGATGACGCCAGTTTGACCAGAACCGGTTTCCATCCGGGCACACCTCAATACATGTCCCCCGAGCAAGCTGCGGGCGAACAAGTCGATGCTCGCAGCGACCTGTTTAGTCTGGGCAGTGTGCTCTATACGATCTGTACGGGGCGTCCGCCATTTCGTGCCGAGACAAGCCTCGGTGTGCTGCGCCGTATCACCGATGTCGAGCCGCGACCGATTCGTGAGATCAATCCCAACATTCCTGAGTGGCTTTGCTCGCTGGTTGCTCGGCTGATGTCCAAATCGCCGGAAGATCGCTTCGCAAATGCGATGGAAGTCGCTGAACTCCTTGGGCAGTGTCTGGCTCATGTGCAGCAACCAGCAAGCATGCCATTACCCGAAGCGGTCGCTCCAATAGCACCCATAAGGGCTCGCCGTCCTCCGATCGGCAAGTTCATTGCCGCAGCGGCCTTCGCTTTTGCGTTAGTCTTCGCTGGCGTGTTTATAGTTCTGGAGTCGAACAAGGGGACTCTCACCATTCAATCCGATGCGGACGATATTCGTGTCCGCATCACTCAGGGCGACGAAGTAATCGATGAGCTAAAGGTAACGAAATCTGGCCAGTCTGTACGTGTTGCAGCGGGCCAGTACAAAGTTGAAGTAATTGGTGAAACCGATGACCTCATTGTTGACAATGAGCAAGTGACGCTTCATCGATCCGGCAGCGAAGTCGTCAGAATCGTTCACAAGACGAATGGTTCGTCCGAGAATCAAACAACGGCTAAGCAGTTGAATGCCGACGAGTGGCAGGGAAAGCTGCAGGGAAGCTGGACTGTGGTGCAGCAGTATGTTGACAACGGCGTACCGAAACGCAATTCGTATTTTGCGACCGTGCGTAGAAATCGCATGGAGTTGATTTCAACTGATGGACAAGATTCAATGATGTTTGATCTTGTCCTTGGCGAGGCCGGTCCGCCACAGCAAATTGACTTAAAACCAGTAATGAGTGATCTGGAACGCCAGCAGTTGCTGCAGGGGTGGAGCGACAACGACGAACCGCCGCCAGATGAGTTGGTGAATCCGATCTTCTATGGAATCATTGAGTTAGACAGCCACGGATTTCGTATTTGCAACCATGTGAACCCTTGTTCTCCTCGCCCAATTCAATTCACGGATAGTTCAGAGCGTGTGATCTGGAGCTTCTCAAAATCTGAACTAGACGAATCTGCAGCAACGCCGGCACCTTTGCGTTCAAGCGTGACTACGACAGAAAGGACGTTTTGGGGAAAGCTCTTTGGGAAAGCGGCTGAATCGCTACAGTTCAACGGTCCGCCGACCACCAACAATGTCGAAGTCACACCTGCACCTGTGATTTCAAACGTGACCATCGTAGATAAGACCGCCACTGTCAGTGGAACAGGCGGAAACGATATGGATTGCGTACTGAGGATTGGAAAGTCCAAGAAGAACGAGCAACTCGAATGGGCCACTCCAGTCACTGGGAAATTCACTGCAACGATCACAGCGAGTGATCAAATCGCGTCCGACGATGGCCAGGTGATGAAGGGGATTGTTTTCACGATTCAAAACGAAAAAGTTTTAGGCACATCGAATATTGCCATGTCCGATGGTGACCCCGTTCCCGCCGGCGAAGTTCGATTTCGACAGCTATCCGCGATGAATCGAGCTGACACATTTTGGACCTTTGCGGATATCCACTGTGACGACGGAACCACAATCCCCATTTCAATACTCCTGCGTGCCAACAAACCGCTCCTCCCCGCAGGTCCTCTCGTTTACAAAGGCAAAGTCCAGGAATGGGTGGGGGAAGATCGCGATGGCGAGCCAGGCAGAGTGTTCGAGGATAATTACAAACCTGTCCCCAATGCAACACTTCAGCTTTACAAGGTCTCTCCAATAGTGAAAGGTGGAGCCGGTTATCAGTTTGAAGAGATTGCCGTGTTCAAGACCGACAAAGCGGGATACTACAACGTCAATATTCCTGACGACCTCAAGCGTTTCATTCCTACGCCCCATACAAAGGAGTGGGATGATTGGGATAGCCTGCTGTTGGTCACTACCTCGGCACCTGGCTTTGCGACGAACTCAATGACTTTGGCAGCTAACTACAATATACCATCCATCGAGCTGGCCAGAGGAACGTCGATCAACGGTCGCTTGGTTAACGAAAATGGTAAGCCGGTAGTTGGTGCCCGAGTCACAGTGAATGAGCAATCTCGATCAAGAGAACGGGAAATGAATGGTTGGTTGGGCCAGACATCCAGCAAGCCCCTGCAGGCTGACAAATTCGATGCAACAGATGCCGATGCGATGCTTGCCGCAAGAACCAGAGCATCCATTGCTAATCACTCCGTAGGATGGATACCGTCGATGATCGAGGGCGTAATGACCGACTCGGATGGTCGATTCACCATCGATGGTATTGGTACGAACGATTTGCTGGATCTGAAGGTTGAGGCCACTGGCTACAAGGACTCAAGTATTAAAGTGATTGGTCGTGAGATCAAGACGGCCTATTCACGAGATCCATTCGCATCGGGTGAGAACATCGTAGTGCATGGACGCAACTTCCAAGTGACTCTCGTTGCATCGGATCGAAATACGATTCACAATCGGCATCGTGTCCTGAAAGATCAACAAGTCAATCGGAATCCTGTATCCACCGCTGAAAAGGAGATGTTCGATGCGATTGATAATCTGAGTCCTGGACAGCGAAAAGTTATCGATGGCAAACAGCCAGACTGGCTAGGGGATTTGCAGGGCGATTGGATCATCGAGAGCGTCTATATTGACGAAGATTCCAACTCCCGCGAATGGCAAAAGCAAGCGGGAGGTCCGGTTTTTATTGGGGCGATTAAAGTGACGGGGAACGAACTCTATTTTCGCAAACTGCCGTCAGCCCGCATGACGCGTACCAATGCCGCTATCGCCCTGGAGCCAGTCGAAGGAAATGATCCTCGGCTCTTTCACGTTGTTGATTCCCAAGAAAATTTTCGCTTCGGGATGTACAAAGTCGATGGAGACAAGTTGACGATTCTGCTTACCCAAGAGGCCCAACCTAAATTGCTCGCTCCGACGGAAGGAGAATACTATATTGAATGCCATCGACCTGTTTCCACCGAGGAAAAGGCAGTGCTCTATGCGATCGATAAATTGAATCCCGATCAGATAAAGGTTATCGATCGCAAACCACAGGACGCGGAACAGTCTGTCCCTGCTCAAGGAGACGCAACAACGACGGGAAACGTCTCTGGAACTGAAAAACCATCTCCGACTCAAGCGCCGGACACGTCCAATGGAGAATCGATGGATCTGTTTCAAGAGGTTGCACCACCATCGACGCCGGACGCAACTTCTAAGCTAGATTTCTTTACTGAGGGCTTTCACAAGCTGGTCATAACCGGCAACACTTCTCGATCGGAATACATGCATCTGAAAATTGGGGACGAACCCGACGCACAAGAATGGATTTTAGGTCTTGGCGGCCGATTCATTGCCACCTTCGAGTACTCGGATGAGTTATCCGTGAAGGGAGGAAAGAAAGCAAATGGCTTGCGGATCGGCGTGAAACATGGCAACGGAAACGTGTCACGGTTACAGATCGAAATGACGCCAGTTGATTCCGTTTCGGCATCTAGCTTTCGTTTCCGCGAAGGAGCCCTCGGAAAACCATTGGTAGACGCAGCAATCATTCATGATGAAGGAAGATACAGGATCGGTGATGTTGAAACGATCGACGGCAAAAAATTGCCTGTATTTGTCCAGCTCAAAGATGTCACCAGCGCTGCAGGGCCAAACTCAAGTCCATCTAAATGAGAAGCGTTCAGCCATGATTCCGATCGAAACGAAATCGGATTCTCTTTTGCACCTGTTTCGCCTCGCTACTGAGCCTCCAGTCGGCCTCTGTCGATATGACGCGACCTTATCTCATAGACGAATATGTTTTGAAATCAGTCGCACAATGGAAAGAAAGTAGTAACAATGCGGAACCAAGCGAAGATGCAATCAAGGCGAAAGTTGCCGAAGTCGGCAACAAACTGGTGGAAGAGATCGACGGGCGATTTGGACCGTGCAATCTCATTGAGTTTGATGCTAACTCGAGAACCCTCATCATAGATCACACGGAGCAAGCACATCGAAAGATCGATGCCTTTATCAAGGGACGGACAGGACGAGAGTAAACAAGCGATTTTCGCGAGGTGTCGGTTCCACTCAACTCAAGTGGCTTAGGCTTCTAGCCTGAGATTCCACGCTTTCAAAAGGGCCGACGTATAGCATGCAAGCAAAACGTCAGCCTTTTTTCGTATCTACCTGCAATCTATCGGGTCTCGGTCGCTCTCCAGAGACTCGATTTCCGTCCGCGACTCTAGCTAAAACAGACCCTCGGTGTGGGCATGGAAATAAACTTGAATGGGTAGTTTAGAACAGTCAACAGGCCGACGCCTCAACCGGAAGATGGCTGTGGACATTGCGCAAGTGCCATTGGAGGCACTATACTCTATGGAGTCGATTCCCATATCGACTCCATTCTCTTATCCACTTCGACTGACACGCCATCCCCCCAGGATCGCTCGCATGAATCGATCAATTGTTCTTCGCAGATGCCTTATGCTTGTTTCGTTATGTGCCGCTTGCTGCTTGGTTGCTGGCGATTCGCTTTCAGCTGGCGATGTCAGAAAGTGGACCACCAAGGATGGCAAGACGTCGTTCGTAGGAGAAATGCAAGGATACTCTCCTGAAGAAACCGAGGCGGTGATCAGCAAGGCCGAAGATGGTAAAACGGTTCGAGTTCCAATCAAGGATCTGTCATCCGCGGATCAGAAGTACGTTCGTGCTTTTATTGAGCGTGCGCAGCGAGGTGGCGGCAGTAGTGAACCACTCGTGCTCGATCCAACGCCCCCCTCGGTTGAGAAGGAAGGTGATCGCTGGTTGCTCAAGCCCGCCATCTCGATCGGGTTACCCAACGGTGCGGACGAATGGAAGATCACGTCTAAGAAGCCGCTGACTTACAGCGCCCTGCCGAAGAAGGCTAAAGCAAAACCGATCATGACGGTGATGTACCAACCGTTTGTCAGCGGCAGAGCCGATCGCGTGCAGATGATCACGGCCGCCAATGAGCAAACGCTGAAACTGTTTCGCGAACGGGGCGTAACCGAACCGATCGGAAATGCGTTTAATCCGGCGGAACCGGGCAAAGTTCCACAGATCTCGGAGATGCGTGGCGAAACCAAGCAAGGAAACAATGTGGCCTGCCGCTCAGTGCTTCGCTTTGATTTGGAAGGCTTTGTGCTGATTCGAGCATTCGGCGATTTAAACGAACTGGCAAACCTGACACCGGTCATGGACGACTTCATTTATCTGTCCACGCAAGCCAAACCGGCAACACCGACATCGGCAGCCCCTGCCCCCAACAACTCGCAACCAGTAACGGCCAAGATGCGAGGTGAAATCGAAGAGTTGATTGGCAAATCAAAGAAGCTGTTGATGCAAAAGAAGTTCAAGGAGCTTTTTGAATCCGTATTGGATCCTGTCGACTATGCTCGGATGACCGAAGGTGGTCGTCTCGATGAGGTGATCAAGGGTTTTGATGCCGCGAAACAAAAGGAGTTAACTTCGGTATGGGATTCACTCGATTGGTCCAAAGCAACTTATGATGAAGCAAAAAAGGAGGTCGCCGTCCGAAGCAAAAACTCAGATCGGCCAATGTTATTCGCGATGACCAATCAAGGTTGGCGAATGCGAAACTAACATCGCGATTGTATCGTCGCACGAATTTGCGGACCGTGCCGTCTTGCCTCCGCAAGACGATCGGCTTTAGTTCGTCAGTGAAATGATCGGCTGCTCGAATCGTGAGCATCACCGCGAAAGATGAAGCGATCCGATATCTCAAGCCTTTTTAATCGAGGGGAATGCCCCCTTATCTTTCACGTTCCAAGATCGCAACCACCGCCTTCTTCGGCATCTACGGTCGCTGCTCCGCAGGCGCGACCTCTGTGCCTACGGCCAACGGTTCCGCTCTCTTATACTTTGTCTTGCCTTGACCTACATGGGGATTCCGGAAGAACTCAGGGAATGCGGAAGCCGTAGCCGTTGAAGCGGACCGACGCTTCGCCCCTGCCCCGGAACGCCGACCGACAAATTGCGGCCCCGCAGGATCAACTCGAACTCAGCTTTCCGGCTATTTCGCGGGCTTCAAATATCCGTGCATTCCTAGCCAAAGGACAAAAGAGTTGAACCAGCCGGTACTGGTCGTGGCTTTCTGGTACATGCCAAAACCGTGGCCACCTTGTTCGTAGAAGTGCAATTCGACGGGGCGATTTGCTTTGCGCCAGCTCTCGATCAAGCCAAAGCCAAGCGGGAAAAGTGGATCATCGGCTGCAATCGCAACGAAGAGGGGCGGCGCATTGGATGGCACCTCTACTGCACCAAGACCACCGTAGATGTTGGCGATGAACGCGGGTTTGGCCTCACCCTCGCCCAGCGCTGTAGTCATCGTTAGCATTGCGCCTGCAGAAAACCCGATCATACCAATGCGGTCTGGATCCACATGCCATTTCTCAGCATTGGCGCGAATGATTGCGAACGCGGCATTTGCGTCCGCAACTTGCGGAGCAATACGTTTGGCCATCTCAGCGGGTGAAGGCCGCGTTCCTGTCGGGCTAGTTGCCGGTGGTCTTGGAGTAGGTTTAGCAAACTCGTTAAGATCCGCCGCAGTCTGATTCAGGCGATACTTGAGCACGAATGCCGCCACGCCTTTGTCGGCAAGTGCCCTGGCGACTTGCCAACCCTCATTTTCCATCGACAACGTTCTGAAACCTCCCCCTGGTGCGACGATCACCGCCGTGCCTGTCGCCTTGGCGGGATCAGGTAGAAAGGGCGTCAACGTGGCAACGGTAACGTTACGTGCGAACTTGCTACCGTACTGACTGTGCCAAGACTCGGGATTGTTGGCGTCGGGCAATGGCCCCGTTCCCAAATCGATAGCGTCGGGCTGTGCTGGAATTTCAATCGACTTCATGATGTCTTTTGAAGCGCTTTCGATCGGCACGCTTAGGCTAGCCGATTGCTGAGCCAACGCTGGTGTCAGCATCACGAGAACACATGCAGAGGACAACATCGTGCCCAACACTGTGGTTTTGCCCGCTCGAATCGGGCGGACAAATACTTTGCTTTGAATCGTAGTGCTCACGGATGTCTCCTGTCGGAAATAGTATTAAGGTATGGGTGTCTATCCAGAATGAACGGACTTGCCAATAGATTAATGAGTCTATCATTCGTCGATCGGCATTGTGTGACGCAGGAGTACGGTAGTCCTCGGTGCGATTCTGTGTTCCCCGTTACTAATCGCCCCAGTCTATCCGAAGCAGCAAGACTAGTCGAATTGGTCAGTGTCAGGCTCCGCAGTGATTGGAGTAAGGTGTTTGATACATCGTAATACTCCCTGTCGAAAGTGCTTGGAACCCGGCGTGTCAAACCAGTGCTACGTTTTTACTGCCAAACGTGTTCTTCAAAAACACGGAGAGTTGCTAATTCGCTTTTGTATTTGCCAAAGATGCCCAAACGGATCCCTGACCATTCCTTGTCTATAGCCGTAGTCATGGTCAGTAACGGGAGTGACTACGATTGCACCTGCTGAGATATCGCGATTAAAGACTTCTTGAACATCTTCCACAAAGAGGCCAACAACCGCGGTTACCCCATTGGCGCTTACTGGTTCCAAAGCGTCACGCATAGTTTCATGTAAATGGAAAATCGCACCATCAATTTCCAGTTCGACAACGTGTATGCTCCCGTCGTCATTGCGAAAGCAAAAATGCTCCTTCGCTCCGAAGTCTAGGTAAAAATCAAAGCTCGTTGTGCCGTTTGGAATGTGAAGTTCGGGCGCGAAAAATGATCGAGTGTTTTGAGTCATATGATTTTGGACGACATTTGGTTTGATTTGTAGTTGTTCTATCGATGCCGAAACTTAGGAATTTGCGTTCGACGGCAAAGCGACAGCGGTATTGCACCCGTCGATTGTACCTTGATCACTTTGGGCATCCAAGAATTGTTTGACCATGCCACAAGATGGAAGTAACTGTCCGATTCTCTGCTTGCCATGCCGCCCGCATGTTAGTAAATTGACAGGTGTCAGTGTATTAACAGCTAGCGGGGAGCATGTTGGTGGATAAAAAGAAGGTCTCAAAGAAGTTGGCGCCACGTGAGGAACAGATCATGGGTGTTGTATACCAACTCGGCAAAGCTTCGGTGGCTCAGGTGCTCGAAAAACTAGACGATGCGCCGAGTTACTCCTCCGTGCGTACGATGCTTGGGTTATTAGAGCAAAAGGGATTGTTGCGACGAGACCGCAGCGAGATGACCCACTACTACCTACCTGTGAAACCACGAAAAACGGCCGGAATGTCGGCGCTCCGAAGTGTCATTAATACGTTCTTTTCGCAGTCGGCAGGTGACGCGTTGGCCGCGTTTATCGATGATTCCGCGAAGAAGCTCACCGATGAAGAAATCGAACGATTAGAAGAAGCAATTCAACGAGCTAAGTCGGGAGGCAAAGAATAGATATGGACTTGATCTATAGTTCCACCTTGTTCGGACTAGCTGTGAGATCGGTTTTGCCTTTGATTGTGGTACTGCTGATCTCGCTGTTTTTTCGAAAGGCATCGCCGGCTCGTCTCCATCTGATTTGGTTTCTGGGAATATGCGGATGTTTGTTTCTGCCACTGACGAGTTTGGTGTTGCCTCGATGGAATATCGGTGTGCTACCGGCAAAGATGTCATCAGAACAGTTCGCTTCACCCGATGTGTTTGCAACACTCAACACAAGATTTCCGCCCACCTTGGGAGGGCAGCTCGCAGTCGATCAAGTTCGCCAGAGCGGCCCGACGGGACTCTCATCAGATTCGGCAGATCCATTTGTGACAGCAACTTCGACGGATATCGTTCCACCCGCGTCGTTCAGAGGGCAAGGCATGCAAGCCAAACCGAATCCTGGATTCGAGTGGCTAACGATCCGGACTGTTTCAACGACGCTTGTTGTCGTTTGGTTGTTCATTTCATTGGTTCTCATGTTGAGGTTGGTGTCGCTTAATATGGCAGCAGACCATTTGCTTTGCGAATGCAATTCGAACGATGACCCTGGCTGGCAAGAGTTGCTTCGAGTTTGTCGTGCCCAA
>CAIXME010000556.1 GCA_903920425.1 uncultured Pirellula sp.
CCCTTCGTCCGCGACCCGTTTTGCCTCTTCGCGTTCATTGCGTCGGGCTAACAATTCCGTTTTCATCAGGAACGCATCGACTTGGAGCGGGTCGTACTCTATTGCTTGCCCAAGGTCTTCCAAGAAATCATTCAGAAGCTTGTTGAGTCGAGCTTGGGACATGCGTTTGCCGCCATTGAGTTCGCCGATCGACTCCTGCGTTTTTTGAACGTAGGTTGCAGCAATCATTTTCTTTGCTGACTCCGCGTCGGCTTCGTCTAGCCCCTTCTTGAGGGCGGACTCTGTCAGAGCGATGATCTCTTTCAACGTATCGATGGAGTCAATATTGAGCCTCAATCGTGTTGCCTCTTCCAAGTCGTCCTCTCCATCAAAGGATTTTGGAAGAACCAGTTCCTGGGCTTTACCATCTTGGTTGGCAGCCGTACCTGCTTCCTGCGCAACAGCGTAGTTAGCCAAGCCGAAAACGCATGACGATAGCACCAAATTGCAAAACCACCTGCGGCGTAGCTCAATCAGACGTGGACGAAGCAGGATTGAATGGGAGAACGGCTGAGTCATTGCGAACCTTACTATTCATTCTGTAACTATGTGTTGCATTCAAATCGCCAAAACCCTCCGATAGGGAACTCGCACAGGGGGGCGACTAACATCATTGTAGCGTCTAGACCACTACGAATAAAAGTTCGGTTCAGATCACTATTCTTCGGCCAGGCTTTGCGGGATCCGCGACAATGCATCGGGCCAAGCCGCCACCAACTGTCCTTGAAACTCGATGGTGGGAGAAATCTTGCGGGCTTTTTTGGCGACCTCAGGTGTCCCCATAAAATAGGCATACGCAGATTCCTGGTGATTTGCGGAGTCACCAAGATCAAAAGAAACGTTCACCAACCGGCGAACATACTCATTCCTCGCGTTCCGAGGGTCATAGCCTTCGATCGCGTCGAGAACGGCGAGGGTCTCAGGCATGTCAGCTGGTACGAATTGCCAAATTTCTCCGAGAACCCAACCATCCCCCTCTTCCACGGCAGGGTAAGGACCAAGGTCGTACAGGTCCGCTCTGATTATTCCCCGATCGATTCGCACAGGTCGACGGGGCCACAATCCACCGCGCAAGTGCGATTTCTTCAGAGTTCCGTACACGAAAACAGCGTTGGGGCGTTCCATACGATGCGATTAACGTTTCATACTTGCAAACCGATTGTTTGCCGCGTTACTGGGTTCGTCAGGCGAACTTTCGGCTAGTAGCACGCGCTCAATATCCGCAGCAGACATCCCCATTTCCAACATTTTCATCTTCAAGTCGGCATCCATTTCCGCCTTCTTGGTTTTGTGTCGGTACACGATCGCTGTCGGAAATACCGTGCAAACGATCACCGCAAAGAAAACGATTGCAACGGGATTCAAAAGCAATGCAGTCAACCAACTCATCTTTACGCTCTTTCAATGAAATGGGCTCACAAGGAAACGGGGTAAAACCGACCGCTACCCCAGTTTACCAAACAGGGCGTTGTTCTTTCGTTTTCGAACTCGTATTATTGGGAAAATACAGTAACCTGACCCGACAGTCACGTGCCCGACGTTGCATGCTGACTCATATAAGCCAAAAGTGTTAGGGGAGATGGTAAATGGACGATCGAGAAGAAAAGATCCTTTTGAGCCAAATCCCCAAGGCCCCTAATTCCCGGCTTCGTCCCAAATCCGTTTCGACCATTTTGGACCGCTTGATCTTGGAACGAGGTTACGCCGCGGAGCAGTCCACCCAGCTACTTATGGATGAATGGAGAGCTGCCGTAGGAGATTCTCTCGCAGCCCAATCTCGCGTCGGAAAGATCCAGCGAGGCGTCCTCCAAGTCACCGTATCCAACGGAATTATTCTCACGGAACTAACCTACACAAAATCGTCCGCTCTTAGACACTTGCAATCGACACTTCCCGATTTCAAGATCCGTGACATCCGCATCAAACTGGCCTAGTTTGGATCGGCTTTCGGGTATCCGAAAACGTTGATCATTTCGTCACCTGACGATAGAGCAATTCGTATTTCCCAAGCTGCTGCTCGAGATCAAATTCGCGCTGAACACGATCGCGATTGAACTCGCCAACTGTACGGCGCCGCGATTCGTCCATGGAGATGCTCTTCGCTAGCTCAAAGAAGCCTTCCCAATCACAGACCGCAACCGCCTGGTCGTCCAATCGTTCTCCCAACAACTCGGGTACCCCCTCGACTCGCGTCGTCACCACAGGCAATCCCACCGACATCGCCTCCAGTACCACATTCGGCATCCCTTCATACCGAGTCGGCAACAACAGCAAATCGGCAGCGCGCATCCAATCAAGTACATCATCTCGTTGCCCTAATACATGCACCCGTCCGCGAACAGACGGATCCTGAGCGAGACCGTCCAATACGGGACGCATCGAGCCTTCGCCAATTACGACCAGATGATGCGATGGGAGATTACTCAGCAACGAAGGCATCCCCTCAGCAAGCACATCGATCCCTTTTTGTGGTTCCAGCCTCCCAACAAAAAGCAGCATTTTGGCTCCCGGTTCGATGCCTTGATCCGAGCAACCCCGCCGCAGCGAGGTCGGAACTGTCACGTCGGAGCTTGCTATGCCATTGGGGATCACAACCACTTTTTCTGGATTCACGCGTTCGGTACGCAAACACCAATCCGCCACGCCCTGGCTGACGCAGACAATGCGTGACATGGAGTTTGCTGCCCAGCGTCCCAGCCATGCACGAGACCGCCTGGGTTCAGCGACGCGAACACCGCCAACCTGCGGAATCGCTAGCAATCGGCAAACTGCGGCTCCCAGCACATTCGCGTGCCATAAAAACGACTGAACCACTTGAGGCCTATCGCCCCGAACCGTCTTCAGCAACCTCCACAGGACGATCGGAAATGCCCACGCACCGTGTCCATTCAAGAACACGGTATCGATACCCTCCGCGACGACTCGGCGCAGCAATGCATCGCGCGACGGCTTGGGCTTTACCCCCAACGAGATGATGCGAACCGAATGGCCTCGTCTCTTGAGATAGATCGCTAACTCCGTACAGCACCGCTCAGCTCCCCCGGTGTTCAGTTCTGTAATGACCAAATCGATCCGCATGCAACCTTCCTAAATTACCAACGAGACGAGACCCACTCGCCTGACCGCTCAAAGCAACGTTGTGTCAATCCTGGAAAAACAGTAAAGACAAGTCATCTGAACGAAACCGCGTGAGCAAGGAGGCTCATCGATGATCGATACCAAACAACTAGCGGAATACGCACAGCATCCAGAATTGGCTTTGCAAAATCTAGCAGAATTGTTGTCTTTGCTGGAAAGCGACGACGAATCCAGCATGAATTTTGCCAATGAAGCATTGGAAAACTGCGGGCCACCGGAATGCAAGGATATCGATTTCCTTTTGAAGAAGGTCACCTCGGAGCACGCGTTAGTCGTTTATTGGGCATCCACCCTGCTAGGAAGAATTCCCGGGGAAAAAATCGATGCTCCCAAACGCGTTTCTATTCAACAAGAACTCTGTTCCGTTATCTCAAAACAATCGTTTGATCTGCCTGCTCGAGAGCGGGCAGCCTGGGCGATAGGCGAAATCGGCCAGCCGAATGATTCGGTTCGCACGGAACTAAACAAACAAATGACGGGTGCTCCACCAAGACTAGCCAGACTGCTGCAGTCCGCTCTTTCAGCATCCTAAATCGAATTCATAAAAACATAATCGTTTCGATACGACTACCCGAGCAAGGAGGCGAGGGGCATGACGCGTCAAACCAATTTAGCCGCATTGGCTGCACTGACTCTATTTAGCTTGGTTTCTTTCCTGGGCTGCGAACCAGGTTCGGAACTAGCCGGCAATGTTGGTCAATCGAATGCGAATTCGTCCAACGAACCCATTCTGCCCGGGCAACTGGTTTCCGCTCGTACGCCAACTGTTCGCACGCGCGGGCTACCAGTCCGTAGCCCTAACTCCATTTTGATCGCGAGCTTCAATATCCAAACCTTTGGTGAATCCAAGATGAAGGATAAATGGGTCATCGAACGGATAGCACATGTCATCCAGCAGTTCGATATCGTCGCCGTGCAAGAAGTGCGTGCAGTCGACCAAACTCTGCTACCTCGACTGTTGGAGATTATAAACTCCAAAGGCGCTCGCTACGACTTTCTCCTCGGACCTCGCTTGGGCCGCACTGTTTCCAAGGAACAGTACGCGTACATCTACGATACCAATACGGTTGTCACCAGTGTTGACGCTTCGTACACCATCCAAGATCAAGCAGATCTCTTGCACCGCGAACCGCTTGTCGCGCGTTTTGTCACCCGCGTCCCACCCAACATTCGCCCATTCTCGTTTTCACTCGTCAACATCCATACCGATCCAGACGAAGTCAAAACAGAACTCCCTGTCATGCATCAGGTGCTCAAAGGTATTCGAGAGTTCGAGTATTTGTCAGCGCAAGAAGACGATGTCATCTTGATGGGCGATCTCAACGCCAATCCCAAACAATTTGGAAACCTGGGCCAGATCCCCGGCATCTATTGGATCATCGATAGCGAATTCACCAACACGATCCGCAAAAGCATCTGGGACAACATGATCTTCGACCGTGGTCTGACCAATGAGTATACCGGTCGCAGCGGTGTGCTAGATCTCTGCGAAATGTTCGGTATCAAAACCGAAGACGCGCTGCGTATCTCTGATCACTTGCCCATATGGGCGGAATTCGTTGTCACCGAGCAGATGCCTGGTGCGCTTTCTCAAATGGTGGAATCACCAGGGCAAACACGACGCTAAGCTAAGCCCTCTCTCTTCGCTCGATGCAGCACACCGCTCGCCTCGAGCCGACGCCCCCTGTTGCGTCCCCTATTGAATCCACCAACCTGCACCAACGGGGGGGAGCAATCCGTTTTTTACAAGATTCATTTGCTCGCCTATTTCCTGACCTATAGTTTCGAGTCACTTGGCAGAGATTGCCAGGCGATAGCGTGTTTCCCTGCAATTTCCTAGGCAATCATCGGCCATGGAACCATTGCAGGTCTGTACAAGACTGGGATGATACAGGCTTGGACAGAAGACATGTTGAAAAATTAGCCCCCAATTTTTCTCGTTTCGAAAGTCCCCCAAAATGAAGTTTTCAAAGTTAGGCGTGCTCGCAGCTTTCGCGATGCTCGCTTCGGTGCCGTGCGCTGCGATGGCAGCAACAACAGGTACACAAACGTTTACAGTTATCGTTCCCGAAAGTATCAGCATCGTAGCCCCGAACGCTGTCACGATCACCCACGATAAGTCCGATCTTGCTCAAAAATTTCCCGCTCAAGCATGGGTCGTCAAAGGCAATATCAAGAAGGGTGTCAACGTCGCGTTCGCAACAGCAACCCCTTTCGTTAACACGGAAGATACATCTTTTAAGCGAGATGCCAAGTTGGAGCTAGCGTTAAACGGCAAGCAAGGTCCAGCATCTTGGACCGTTGAAGTGCCTACTGACACGAGCAACTACGCTGGCAACAAACCAGGCGCTTCTGTTTCCGCAAAAAGCGACGGTGTAGGTCGTGCAAACTTTGATCTTACCGTAAGTTTCATTACGGAAGATTTCAATTTGTTTGCGGCTGGCGATTACACCACCACCGTCACTGGTACTATCACTGCCAATCCATAGTCTTTGGATTTGCAACTCGTCGAGGGGACCAACACGCCGGTCCTCTCAGATGAGCTTTCTTATGCTAGCTATCGCGACTCCGTTCGCGTCAGCCTCTTCACAATCGGATCTCATACCAAGGTATCGGGATCGCTAGCTCTCTGAGTTGCGAGTTGAAACTCCATCGCACATTCGGATTGCCGCAAAGCAAAGTATTTTCTAGAAGTACTCACACAACGAAGTTGTCTTGAATCCGCATCGATGATGTAGCCAGATTTCG
>CAIXME010000557.1 GCA_903920425.1 uncultured Pirellula sp.
CAACCAGTCGACCGGAACGAACTCGGCAGGTGTGACGAACATCTTCGACTTGAACCGAGACGGTCGTGTGAATGCTCAGGATACGAGCATCGTCCGCAACAACCAACAGACCAGCGGTATTGTGGCACCGATCACAGCCCCTGCTTCGATTGGGCCGATGTCGATCCGTGGTGGCAAGACTGGTGGCACAAGTGCCCCACTTCCATCTTCGGCCCCATCGATTGGCGGATCGATTTCAGGCGGTACCGGCTCGATGTTGAGCGGCCCAACGGAGACGTTGTTCCCGACCAAGGGGGCATCGCAGTTGGTTGTTTCCCAGCAACCATCGGTGGATGCGACAGAAGTCATGCTAGAGGAAGTAGCCAAGTCGACAACGACGAAGAAGGAATCGCAGATCGAGTCGTTAGATGCGTTCTTCGCATCGCTGTGGAACGGAATCTAATTCCGTTCCCACTGCTTCCATGAGTAGTGGATTCGTTTTTCAGCCAGCATTTAGAAATAGGCCACGATTCGTCGTGGCCTATTTTTGCTTGAGCTTTCAAAGTCCTCCTTGTGTCGTGCGTCCCAACTGCGCAGGCGTGCTTGAGTTGCGAAATTCAATCGCAAGGATTGGCTTTAAGAAGAGACTGTTAAGTTTTCGTGTATGTTTCGAGCTCACACTGTTCCTCGTTTGTGAAGTGGTGAAGATAACTGGTTCAATTCAACTGATTTACTAGGTAGTTGGCAGCATCCGCGACGCGGACGCCAGTTTTTGAATATCAACTTTGAGGATTTGAAGCATGGGTTTGGGAATTTGGTCGAAGGCAAGCAAGAGCTCGAAGAATCAACGCATCAACAGTTTCCGTCGTATGTTTTTGGAGCGACTTGAACGCCGCGAAGTCTTCAACGGAACGTATCACATCCTGGGTGGTGGTGATTTCAGTCAAAACTGGAGTGACACTTCGCTGATAACCGTCGACGACGATTGGGCCGGTGTGCCGAGCATCATTGGCTATCGGGGAGATAACATCACCTCCGCTACGGGGGTGGACCCACAAACCTTGCTTGGGGAGGGGACGGTAACTGTTGACGTAGTAGCAAACTTGACCAACCCAATCGCAGCCACGAGCGGAGGAGTTGCAGAGTTCGAAATTGCAGATCCAGTTGTAGCGATGCAAGGGTCCGGTACAGCGGATGCGCCTAACCTTGTTTTGCATTTAGATACAACTGGGCGTGGGGCAATAACGATCAGCTATAACTTACGGGACGTAGATGGAGGCACTGACAATTCAATACAACCAGTTGCACTACAATACCGCGTTGGCACCACAGGCAATTTCATCAATATTCCGTCTGCTTTCGTCGCGGATGCAAGTAGTGGACCTTCGCTCGCGACTTTGGTGACTGCGGTGACTGCCGTATTGCCTGTAGGGGCAGAGGACAAGCCTCAGGTGCAAGTCCGAATCATTACCAACAATGCAGTTGGAAACGATGAATGGATCGGCGTGGACGACATTATCGTGACGAGTTCTGTTTATGCCCCGTCGGCACCGAATTTTACGATTGCAACTGACGCTGGCAGTGCACAAAAGGTTGAAGGGGGTAGTCCCAACACGACCAGTTATACGTTCACGGTAACTCGCGACGGTGATGTCACGGTACCTGCGACGGTGGATTGGGCTGCGGTTGGCGCGATCGTTGGTGGCGCAACTAGTTCGGCAGGTCCTTCCGATTTTGCAGGTGCGCTTAGTGGAACGCTGAACTTTGCGGCCAATGAACTCACACAGCAGATCACTGTCACTGTTCAAGGTGATTCGAATGTGGAAGAAGACGAAGGATTCACGGTCTCGCTGTCTAACGCGACACCTACAGGAGCCACCATAGGCACTGCCACGGCCAACGCCGTAATCGTTAACGATGACGTCGTTCAAGCGTTCCAGCCTGGTGATATTGTTATTACTGCGATCAGTGCAGTTCCCAATCCAGACGTCTTTACCTTTGTGCCGTTGGTCGATCTGTTGCCAGGTGCAACCTTTTACTTCACAGACAATGGATGGACAGGTACTGCTCTTGGCACCGCAGAAGGAGTCGTTTCCTTTACTGTTGACGCGGCTGGTATAGCCAAGGGAACCAAGATTCAGATCGACTTGGATACCGCACAAACGTCCGCAACTGTGACCCCATCGACGGCTGGATTCGCAGGTGTGACTGGTAGCTTCGCGCTCAATAGCACAGGCGATAGCTTGGCGATTTACACGGCAAGCCCGTTGATTTCCAATTTGGTGTTTATGGTCAACACTGGTTCTACCTACACACCAACCTCGTTCTCAAATTCGGCAACGTTCCTGCCACCCGCTTTGACGATCGGCACTTCTGCCGTCGACGCTTTGGGAGCTATCGGACCACCAGCGACCACGGTTCCGCAATCGCAGTACAACCATAGCGTGGTAACCGGAAATCTGGCTACACTTCGGGATGCGGTTGCCAGCAAGGCCAATTGGGTAAGCGATACCAGCACAACCACACGTATAACCATCAATTCATCGAATTTCATCATGGGACCGGCGGTTATTGTAACTCCGGTGTCTGGACTTGTTACGACGGAGAGCGGCGGAACAGCTACGTTCAGCGTGGTATTGAACACTCAGCCTTCATCCCTAGTGACAATTGGACTTTCTTCGAGCAATACATCCGAGGGAACGGTTTCCCCTGCCTCTTTGGTCTTTGATGGAGCCAACTGGAATGTTCCTCAATTGGTGACGGTTACGGGCGTTGATGACGCTCTTATCGACGGCAGCATTGAGTACACGATCGTCACTGCTGCAGCAGTGAGCGCTGACGCTGGTTACAATGGTCTGGATGGTAGCGATGTGACGGTTTCCAACACCGACAATGATACACCTGGCTTTATCGTGACGCCTACGTCCGGATTGACAACCACAGAAGCTGGCGGGCAAGCAACGTTCACCATCGTGCTCATTTCGCAACCAACTGCAGATGTAACTGTTGACCTGTCCTCCAGCAACACTGCAGAAGGAACCGTTTCACCTGCAAGCGTTGTGTTTACATCGGCTGACTGGAACACCCCAAAGACGGTAACGGTCACTGGCGTGGATGATGCTGTCAATGACGGCGACATCGCTTACACGATTGTCACCTCCAACGCGACTAGCGTTGATGCGAATTACAATGGATTGACACTATCCGATGTTAGCTTGACGAACATCGATAACGATTTGCCAGCACAGAATGTCAGTGCGTTAATCAACGAGGTTTCTCAGAATCCACCTGCTACCGACAATCCTTTTGAATACATCGAATTGATTGGAGCACCTGGAACCACGCTGAACGGTTACTATTATGTTCAATTTGAAGGTGATAGTGGAGCGCCGGGCACAGCCGACTTTGTCGTTAGCTTGAACGGGCTAGCGTTCGGCAGCAACGGCTTGTTGATGATTCGATCCGCTTCCGGTCACACGCCTCCGGCTGCTACGACGGTCGTGGTGGACTCGCAGCTCGACACAGCAAACGGGGGATTAGAGAATGGGACGGTTTCCTCGTTCCTGATCTACAGCCCAATCAATCCTATCGTAGAAGCTACCGATTACGATACTGCGAATTCTGGTACGCTTACGCTTCCGGTGGGAGCAATCGTGCAAGATAGCCTTGGCTGGACGGATGCTGGGGCAGGCGACATTATCTATAGCTCTGTCGTCCTAACGCAATCGAGCGGAACGCCTGATGCTGCCACTCGATTCCCAGGCAACACAACTCCATTGAGCGTGGCTGCTTGGTACAACGGTGACTTGGATGCCGCAGGTGCAAACAACTCCCTCAATTACGACATCACCAAGGGAAGTGCCAATATTCCTGCGACTGCTGTTCTTACTCCTGGTGACACCAACGTAGGCTCTTCCAATGCAAACCCAGTGGTAACGGCCACATCTCCAGCAGTGGTAGGCAACGAAGGCACAACGCTGACGAACACGGGAACATGGTCGGATGCAGATGCAGGCAACGTGGTAACGTTGAGTGCATCGGTCGGCACGATCGTCAAGAACGCAGACGGCACCTGGAACTGGAGTCTAGCATCTACCGATCAAGAAGCCACGACAACGGTAACGATTACAGCGAACGACGGAGTCGGCGGAACGG
>CAIXME010000558.1 GCA_903920425.1 uncultured Pirellula sp.
GTTCATCCTGTTGCGAGCCACCAGGAATTGCGACGCTATAGCGATCACAGGACTGGAAAGGGCTCTCCGGACCGTAGACGGTGTCGTAATGAATCGTCCACAGGATCCTCCGTTTGCTGTTCGGATTAGAGCACCGGAAGTCCCATCGCAACGCGGGGCCTGTCTCGCGAGCCGATTGCACCCCGGCATCATCCATCGTTGACCAGCCAGGCAAATCCATACGCTGCATAGGCAATCCCAGCGGCGCAAAGTAGTCTACGAGCCAGTCAGCAACCCGTTTGAGTCCAGCTGGCGAGTAGGAGCCTGAGTTCAGATTGCAGAGCGACTCAAGATCCGCAGCCATCTGAGCGTTGTGCTCAGCCAGCCATGCTTGTATCGCGACGTGGTTCGGCTTAGTAATTCTTGTTACCGCCGACATCTGCTATTGTCGATTGAATTGGTGGCAAGCCAGTTCGCTTGCGAGCTTCGCCGAGCATTTCGGCCGTTCGCGACGCGCCGACTCGTGTTACCCCCATCTCTCGCACCTTGATCAACGCGTCGCAATCGCGAACACCGCCGGCCGCTTTCACTTGAACAGGCGCTACGACATTGTCCAGCATCAGTTGCAGGTCTTCCATGGTGGCCCCACCCGTTCCATAGCCAGTGCTGGTCTTAACCCAATCGGCCCCCACGTTGCAACATATCTTGCACAACGTGATCTTTTGTTCGCTGTTGAGGTAACAGTTTTCAAAGATGACCTTTACCCGTCGCTTGGCAGAATGAGCCATCTTTACAATCGCGTCGATCTCGGATTCCACCAACTTATAATTGCCGCTCAAGGTAGCACTAATATTGGTAACCATATCCAGTTCCAGGCAACCTTCCTCGATCAATTGCTCGGCTTCGACCAGTTTCGCTCGCGTGTGATGCCCTCCGTGCGGAAATCCAACGGTACTGCTCGGAGCCACCGTCGTACCTGCGAGCAACTCGACACATCGCTTGTGATAGTAAGGCATGATGCAAACGCTGCCAACGTCGTAAGCAATTGCTAGCTGAATCCCCGCCTCGAGTTGTTCGACCGTCAATGTTGGATTCAACAACGAATGATCGATCATTTTTGACAAGTCAGCATACTGAAAACTGGACATGCTCTGGAACGCTTCTCTGATAGCAAGGGGTTAAATCTCGAGCAAGCAAAACGCTTACCGCTCTCACCCAAGTCTATCACTTTTCACTTCCTCATTCCAGGCGGGCAGCACGGCCATTCCGGCAAGACGATTCGACATAGCAGGGACAACACGCTCCGTTGTCCTAATTGAGCTCTCTGTTTCAACGCCAAGCGAAATCGAGACATCGGAAGCCGTCAACTCTTTGCTGGCCGGCTTCCACTACGCTTTTTTAAACAATTTCGGAATTCCCTTAGACTGCTATCGAATTTATATGGCAAATGCCGTTAAACTGCACCGTGAGCTCGCATTTTCAGAAGCCCCAGACCAACTACTTGTGCGGCAACTACCGGAAAACAAGCTATCAAGTTCATCGCGATCTATGACTCCACCATCCTCACTGTCGTACCCCGCAAGGAAAGCGTTGGACACCATCTCCTGGCAAAACCGCGAACGCTTATTGCTAGCCCCCTATGCGATGTTTTCGGTTAATTCCGCTGGTCGCCAGCACGAAGAAGGGACGCACCCTTATCGCGGTCCATTTCAAAGAGATCGGGATCGGGTACTACACAGCTCAGCGTTTCGCCGACTCAGCGGCAAAATGCAAGTCTTTACGGGAGATATGGGAGACTACCATCGCACGCGACTGACCCACACGAACGAAGTCGCTTCGCTTGCACGAACCATCGGCAGAACGCTCCGACTCAACGAAGACTTGATTGAAGCGATGGCGTTGCTCCACGACATTGGCCATCCACCCTTCGGCCATTGCGGCGAAGATGCTTTGGACGCGTGCGCAAAGGACTTCGGCGGGTTTTCACACAACGCCTTTGCTTTGGAACTGGCCACACGCATAGAGCAACGCTACACGCCCTATTCCGGACTGAACTTGACCCACGAAGTCCTCTCGGGGCAACAATTTCGCTCCGACAAAGACTCTGGTACCGTGCAAATGCTGGAGGTCCAAGTGGTGGATGCTGCCGATAGCATCGCCTACGACGCTCATGACCTAGACGACGCAATCAAACTGGGTTTGCTTAACTGGTCCCAACTGCAAGGGATCGGCCTCATCCGCCGCGCTGCCATGGTCGCCCCCCTGGAACAGAGCAATGCAACCAACCGCCGGCAAATGCTCGTCCATACGTTGATCGATATCCAAATGGACGACTTCATAAACAATTCGATGCACCGGCTGTCGGATGCGGACCAACTGGACAGCAAGGGCGTGCAAGAGGTCGGTATCCAGCTCCAGCTGTCACAAGAAATGGCGGACGATAAAGCGGAACTCGAGGATTTTCTCTTCGAACATGTTTATCGCCACCCACGATTGATCGAAGTCCGACAGCGGGCCGCGACACGGCTCAATCAAATGTTTCGCCTGCTCAAATCCTATCCCGAACGGCTCCCAGATCGATTCCAAAAATGGGCTATCGAATGGGGAGTCGAGCACACGGTCGCCGTCTATCTCGCGGGAATGACAGATCGATTCTGCGATGACCAATACGTTGCACTTGTGGAACTCGGGCGAGGAACGGCCCAAGACTGGAGCTAGTCAAACTCGCCCAGACGCCCCGAAAGTCATGCCAATCAAACGGCTGAGCTACAGAAATCGTTGAGCTTCTACTGCCACGAAGCCCTAATTGTTCTGACGGGAATAGTATTGCAACTCTCGGTTTTGAACTCAAAAGAACCGGCAAAAAGCGGGACGAGGCAGCCAGTACCGCCGCCAAAGAAATCCAACCATTCCGTCGTCACGGGGCCTTTTGCGGTGGCGTTTACATCTAGAATGTGAGCTGGAAAATTCCGGTGACGCGAGCCAGTGGGGAACAGCATGCAAAGTTGTTTCCAAGATTGGCAACCGCTCCGCGAATCCAAAATGCCCTATCTTCAATTAATTCAACCTCGCTCAAATCTCCCACATCATGCGAATTTCGACTCGATTTGCGTCCCTGGCAGTAGCCTGCCTGTTTGCTTGGTCCAACACAACTGCGGTCTTCGCCCAACGTCCCTCGGCTCCAAAGCTCTTTTCGCAAAAGACACTTCTTTATGCGAGAATCGACGACACCCGCGAACTCAAAGACAAGTTCGCTCAAACATCGACCGGGAAACTCTCCGAAGACCCTCAACTGAAGCCGATTCTATCTAGCTTTTACTCGACGTTCTCCGGATTAGTACAAGGGATGCAAAGTGCGGTCGGGGTCAACCTAGACGAACTTCTCTCGATACCTAATGGCGAACTCGCCATCGCCATCATCCCGAGCAAGAAAGCACCGATTTTTTGCGGTCTGGTGGAAGCGGGAGATGAACTGCCAGCCGTGGAATTGATGATCGGCAGACTCGAAGCAGAATTGAATAGGGGAGGGGCAGAAAAGACCGTAAAGGAAATCGGTAAGATTACGGTCACCCGTTACCAATTTGCTGAAAGAGAAAACCGTCAATTTGGCTTCTTTACCAATTCAGGCGTTTTGGTTTTCACAAGCAACGCAGAATACATAGAAACGCTGGCTCAAATATGGCAGGGAAGCGGAATCGATCATAAATCGTTGGCCGATAACCGCGACTTCACAACCATTATGAGCCGTTGCGTTGGTACCGAGGGCGAGCGTCCCCAAGCATCGTTCTACGTCAATCCGATTGCGATGTTCCGCGAAGGGGGCAAAGAAAGCCCGGGCACAACAGCGGTCCTCGTAACACTCAAAACACTTGGTATCGACGGGATAAAAGCAATTGGAGGTAGTGCGATTTTTGCACCGAACGATTTTGATTCCATTATCCACGCTCATTTGCTCATGGACAACAATCGCAGAGGCGTTCTACGTGCGATTCGCCCCAAGAGCGGATCGACCGAACCAGAAGACTGGGTGAGCGATAAAGTCGTTAGCTACGGCACCATGAACTGGGACTTTGACAAAACAGTAAAAGCCATTGCGGAAATCGTCGATTCGTTTGGCGGTGAAAACGCATTCGAGAACAATGTGATTGTTAACGGCAGCAAACAAGTTGGTATCGACTTGCGTAAAGACGTGCTCGACCAACTCGAAGGACGTATTTCTCTAGTGCAACTAGTCCTACCAACGAAGCAGATCAACAGCCAAAGCAACCTTTTCGGTATCCACGTCAAGGATCCCCAAAAGATCAAGACCGAGGTTTTACCGAAGCTGTTCGAAAAAGCAAAGTCAACGGAAGAGCGTTGGAAATCTAAGCTCGTGGGCGACTCCTCCATCTACTACCTCGATATCACATCGCCAAGCCAAAACATTCGTGTCCCTTCGCCTTGCATGGGGCTCGTAGGCAACCAAGTACTGTTCAGTGACGCACTCGAATCGATCGAAACGGCGGCAAAGACCTACTCCAGCGGCGACGACCTGCTCAAGGATGCCATCGAGTACAAGCTGGTTCGAGACCGAATCAAAGCCCAACTCAAGGACAAGGAATCGTCCATCATGTCCTACCAACGTCCCGAAGAATCATTGCGTTTGTTTTACGATCTGGCTGCAGATCCAGAGAACATCAATCGCCTGGAACAAGTGTCTGCAAACAATCCTCTCTTCCAAGCCTTGATCACCGCGCTTCGCAGCAAAGAACTTCCCAAGTTCGAAGTCATCGCAAAGTACCTGGCTCCAGCCGGCGCGTTCGTGGTCGAAGAAGAAGATGGTCTGCACTACACAGGATTCGCGCTGCGTCGCGAATAAGTTTCGCATCCGATGCCGGTCCCTTCGCCCTGGACCGGCTCGCGGTTCCATTCTCTTTGCTTGTGCGCATCAGCTTTGCCACAAGCTGCTGCGCAAGTGAAATGGCTTAAGCCCCACGCCCCGATAAATGCGTGACGAGCAGGCTAACGAAAGGCCATACTCGCCTCCCTCGATCGCTCCTCCCCTAGCAGGCCATCGAAGAAATAGAATTGGGGAGGAATGGCCTAGTAGCTTCATAGCAAAAGCCCATCCGGCACAAGTCCAAGAGTGTCTTTAGGCGTCTCCATCCAGCAGATTGGTTGTGAAACGCGTATCGACCTCTTCAATACGCGTGCCTGCAGTTGTCCCGATGGGTGGGTACTGAACACACGTTTCGGGGTGTGATACGATAACAGTTGTCGCATTGTTCTGATTTCTGAACTCCCTCCAAGGAACTCACCATGTCCCACCGTTTCCTCACCGCATTTTTTTCTATAGCCCTTTTGGCGATGTCGTTTGGCACGCATTCGAACGCTTCAGCTCAGTCAGCCCCCGGTCTCTACGAATTGCGATCTTATGTTTCTGAGCCAGGCAGGCAAGCCGACGTACTCAAGCTGATTCAGAATGACGGCGTTCCGTTCATGAAAAAGCACAACTTGAACTTGGTAGGCGCATGGACACCCGTCAATAAATCGGACGAACGCGTCTTCACTTTGATTAGCCACAAAGACAAAGCAACCTGTGATGCAGCGTGGGCTGCCTTGCAAAATGACGAAGCGTGGAAGGCTGCTTTGCAGAAGTCGGCCGTTGATGGCAAGAGGCCGGTCAAGTCTTTCGAGCGTATCTTCTTGACGCCGAACGACTATAGCCCGGCAATCGATGTAAAATCCGTGGGCAACCGCGTCTTTGAATTGCGTTCCTATATCGCTA
>CAIXME010000559.1 GCA_903920425.1 uncultured Pirellula sp.
CAAACCTTTTTTTCCTCTGCTGCAGGGAAATGGGACCGTCTTCGTGCTGACTTGTTCGGGCATCGCGTTGACGCTTGGGCGATGGCCGCGTCATTTCCGAGCGATGCGATCGTGGGAGACCTTGGGTGCGGTACCGGTGTCATCGCTCAGACGATTTCGCCGTGGGTGCAACAGGTTGTGGCAGTCGACTCGTCGGCCGCGATGCTGCAATCCGCGAGGAAGCGTCTCAAGGAGACGACCAACATCGACCTTCGCCGAGGTGAATTAACGCAACTGCCCATTGATGACGCATACCTAACGCACACGATCTTGATTTTGGTGTTGCCGTATTTGGCTTCTCCAGAATCGGTATTTGATGAGGCTTGGCGTGTAACCAAGCCAGGAGGAAAACTGATTGTGTTGGACATGGTTCCCCACGATCGTACGGAGTATCGAGAAGAACTTGGACATTCTTGGCAGGGATTTTCTGCTGAGCAAATCCGAGCATGGATGGATCGTTCCGGATGGCATTCGAGCAGATACGCTTTAGTGCCCCCAGATCCCGATGCCAAAGGAACTGGCTTGTTTGTAACTACCGCAACCCGATAACTTTTTTGTTTTGTTTACTAGGAGTATTGTTCGAATGAGTACTGTTGTTGATACCAAAAACGCCAAGCCAAGTAGCCTGGATGCCTCCGGAGTTCCTTTCAAGGTGCGAGCCTTTGATCTTTTGGCCGCTGGCAAGCGAAACGAAGCAGAAGAATTGGCGACTCTTGGCCGCAAGGAAATCCAATTGGCAGAAGACGAAATGCCAGGCTTGATGGCATTGCGTGCTCGCCACGGAAAGACCAAGCCTTTGGCTGGTGCCAAGATCATGGGTTCGCTCCACATGACCGTCCAAACGGCAGTTTTGATTGAAACCCTTTCGGATCTGGGAGCAGATGTTCGTTGGGTTAGCTGCAACATTTTCTCGACACAAGATTCGGCTGCTGCTGCAGTCGTAGTCGGTCGCAAAGGAACGTTGGACAAGCCAGCCGGTATTCCCGTATTTGCATGGAAAGGTGAAACATTGCCAGAATACTGGTGGTGCACCAAAGAAGCATTGGTTTGGCCAGATGGATCCGGTCCTGATCTGATCGTTGACGACGGTGGCGATGCTACCATGTTGATCCACAAGGGAACCGAATACGAAGCAACCGGTGTAGTTCCTGATTTCGACGCAGAAAACGATTCCGAAGAATGGGGCGTTGTCCTCGAGCTTCTCCGCAAGGAATTGGTTGTTAATCCAGGTCGCTACACGGCGATGGGCAAGGCCTGCATGGGTGTTTCCGAGGAAACCACCACCGGCGTGAAGCGTTTGTATGAAATGGCCCGTGCAAAGACTTTGTTGTTCCCAGCGATCAACGTCAACGATTCGGTTACCAAGAGCAAGTTCGATAACTTGTACGGCTGCCGTCACTCGTTGATCGACGGACTGAACCGCGCTTCGGACGTCATGCTTGCTGGCAAGGTAGCTGTCGTCTGCGGTTTCGGAGATGTGGGCAAGGGCTGCTGCCAATCCCTCAAGGGACAAGGCTGCCGCGTCATCGTCACCGAAATCGATCCGATTTGCGCTCTGCAAGCTGTGATGGAAGGCTACGAAGTCAAGACTCTCGAAGACTTCTTGCCAACCGCCGACATCTTCGTTACCGCTACCGGCAACAAGGACATCATTACCGCTGAACACATGGCCAAGATGAAGGACAAAGCGATCGTTTGCAACATCGGTCACTTTGACAACGAAATCGACATGGCTGGCTTGGAAAAGCTTCAGAAGAACGGCAAAGTAGAACGCCGCAACATCAAGGCTCAATTCGATCAATGGTACTTCCACGATACCAAGCATAGCATCTTGGTTTTGGCAGAAGGCCGCTTGATGAACCTCGGCTGTGCGACTGGCCACCCAAGCTTTGTAATGAGCACCAGCTTCACCAACCAAGTGTTGGCACAGTTGGAACTCTGGATGGAGCGAACCACTGGCAAGTACGACAAGACCGTCTACACACTTCCGAAGCACTTGGATGAAGAAGTTGCTCGTTTGCACCTTGCCAAGCTCGGCGTGAAGTTGACCACGTTGACCAAGTCGCAAGCTGATTACCTCGGTTGCGATACAAACGGCCCTTACAAGGCTGACCAATACCGCTACTAGGTCGCGACTATTGGCATTCGGTAACGCAGGCTAACTGCTAAACTATACGAGGCTCCGCAAGTTATCAACTTGCGGGGCCTCGTTCGTTTCCCGAACCAAGTGAACGCGTTACGTGAGAACCGGCCCCATGTTGTCTTTCCTCAGCCAGCGACTTCGCAGCTTCCGACCTGCCATCCGTGGACTAGGTTACGTATGTGCGTCGCAACACAACATGTGGATTCATCTAGGGGTCGCGACAGCAACCATTGCATTGGGGCTGATGGTCCAGCTGACGTCGCACGAATGGCTGGCTGTCGTGATCGCGATTGCGCTCGTTATGGTGAGCGAGACATTCAATACAGCCGTGGAATGTTTGGGGGATGCGATCACGGACCAAATGAACAATCAGGTCGGACTTGCCAAAGATGCGGGAGCCGCCGCAGTATTGCTGGCGAGCATGGCTGCCGTGGTGATCGGACTATTGGTTTTTTTGCCGCATTGCTGGTAGCGGATCGCTGTTCAGCTG
>CAIXME010000560.1 GCA_903920425.1 uncultured Pirellula sp.
AGGTGGTGGCGGTATGCCATCGGGTTACGGCGGAGGCGGACCTCCATCGGGTTACGGTGGACTGGGTATGAGCGGTGGTGGATCCTCTGTTGCTCCGCCGATCGATGCACCCAAGAAACTGGCCAGCACAAAATACAAGTTGGTTCGATTCTACGATTTCAAGGCCGAACCTGGAAAAACATACAAGTACCGAGTGCGCTTGGTGATGTACGATTCGAACTATCCAGAATCGGTTGCCATGCAGCCTCGCGCCAGCACCTTGACCAAAGAAACTTTGGAACGCGTGCGAGCATTGCAAAACAAAGAACCTAAAGAGCCTGCGGTTGTACCAGCAAACGCAACGGCAACTCCTGTAAAGCGAAATTGCCGGCGCGAAACCGAATGGTCGGAACCAAGCGAAGCGATCGCGGCACTCAAGCCCACGATGGTTTATGCAAGTGAAGTTGCGGTCAACTATGCACCAATCGGAAATGGTGATTACTTTGAGAACGGAACTCCCAAATCGGAATCGGTACTTGTCGATTTCCAATCCAACCGAGCCCTCATGGTTCCTGTGAAGGGTGCGGTTGAACGCGGGTCCGTCTTCGCTCTAAAGAAAGGCGGCGTCGAAATCATTCACCCGATAACCAAGGTCCTGAAGGTTTTGAAGGATCCGGCACCGGCTGGTTTGGTTGCGGTTGTTGATATTCGTGGCTCGGTACCATTGAAGATGGGCAGTGCCAGCAAGGATCCAATCAAGACTGGTGGCGAATTGGTTACCTTTGACGCCCAAACAGGTCAAATCGTAGTGAGTCGCGAATTCGATGACTTTACTGAGTTCAACATGTTTGCTCAGCCAGATCAACCCGCTGTCGGCCCATTGGGAGGCGGATTGAAGATCAGCAGCGGCGCAACGGCCCCGGGAGGCGGCATGATGGGCCCTGCAGGGGGCGGCGGGCGAACAGGTGGTCCTGGTGCCGCTGGTCCAGGTGCGGCGGGTCCAGGAGCAGGAACCGGCGGCGGTGCGGGTTCCGGTGCCGGTACCGACTGATCGTAATCGCGATCACATATGAGAACGTTTTTCAATCGCCGATGCTTTGCATCGGCGATTGTCATTTTGGACATTGTTGTCGCCAGTTTCCGCGCGGGCTGACAAGTTGACGTGGTTTCGACTATGATTTCGTGCGCAAGCCTCGCGTAACTTTGCTTTACGCGCCTTTGCTAATCTCGAATCCGGTCAATCCTCTTCTCGATCGGTTCTGGGCCTCTGTTTTCGTTTCCCAACCTGTATTCCGCTCATCCATTCTGACTGAAACATCCAATGACGATTCGAGTCGCGCTTCATCACGAAACAACATACCAATATGATCGGCTTGTCAATCTCGGTCCCCAGATAGTGCGACTTCGACCTGCACCGCATTGTCGGACTAAAGTGGTGAGCTACTCGATGAAGGTGACGCCGAACGACCACTTTTGTAATTGGCAGCAGGATCCACAAGGTAACTATCAAGCGAGGCTCGTGTTCCCCAAGCCGGCCAGACGCATGTCGATCGTGGTTGATTTGGTCGCAGAGCTAACGGCAATCAATCCGTTTGATTTTTTCTTGGAGTCCTATGCTGAGAAATTCCCGTTCGAGTACGAGCCGGCGTTGGCCCGAGAGCTGGCTCCGTATCTAGAGACGTTGGAATTGACGGACAAGCTGGCGGCATGGGTGGCATCGGTGGACAGAACACCACAGGTCACCATGGACGCGATTACGGCATTGAATCAAAGACTGCAGGGTGAAATCCGTTACGAGATTCGCATGGAGCCCGGAGTTCAAACTCCTGAGGAGACCCTTACGTCCAAGAGCGGATCCTGTCGCGATTCCGCGTGGCTGCTCGTTCAAATCATGAGACGGCTAGGCATCGCAGCTCGGTTTGCTTCCGGGTATCTCATCCAGCTGACAGCAGATCAGAAATCGCTAGATGGACCAAGTGGACCCGAGACCGATTTTACGGACTTGCACGCTTGGGCGGAGATCTATTTACCAGGGGCGGGTTGGGTCGGTCTGGATCCAACGAGTGGTCTTTTGTGTGGCGAAGGGCATTTACCTGTTGCGTGTACGCCAGATCCATCGAGCGCGGCTCCTATATCTGGAATGGTCGATGAAGCGAAATGCGAGTTTGACTTTTCCATGTCGGTGCAACGGATGGAGGAGGTGCCACGGACCACCAAGCCATACACGGATGACCAGTGGGAGCGAATCGATGCTTTAGGACAAAAGGTCGATGCCCAGTTAGCAGCCGATGACGTTCGGTTAACTTTCGGGGGCGAGCCCACATTCGTTTCGATGGATGATATGGATGGTCCAGAATGGAATTCTGCAGCGGTTGGACCTAACAAGCGACGCTTGTCCGGGAAGCTGATCAAGCGA
>CAIXME010000561.1 GCA_903920425.1 uncultured Pirellula sp.
AAATGCGACCCGTGATCGGCATTGCGAATTCCTCTAGCCATCGCGCGGATGATGGCACGATGGTTATCGTTTTCAATCGGACGGTCGCCGCCGAGTATCCAAATGACTCCTGAATGGTGATATCGCTCACCGATCCATTTCCCGTAGGACTCAGCGTTTGCTTCAGTAAAGATCTCTGGTCCGACTCCCCATTTCTTATTCCATTTGTCGCCCCAACTGGGAAGCAAACCAACATAGATGCCACGGCGATTGGCTTCGTTGACGATGAAATCGACATGGTCCCAATAGTCGTTTTGAGGACCGGGTTTCACATCCGGTTGGGTCGGATCATTCTGCAACAACGGCTTGTGCCCGTAGGCATTGGGCGTATTCAAGCCATCCAGCTCAGCCAACGCTACTGCTTGGATCACGGTGTAACCGTGGGCGGCTCGATGATCCAAATAGCGAACGGCATCTTCTCGATTGAGTCGATGGAATAGCTCCCATGCCGTGTCTCCCAACCAAAAAAAAGGCTTGCCGTCTTTTTGTTGTAGAAATCGTCGGTTCTCGGAGACCGCCAGATCGGGCAACGGGGATGCCGCAGTCGCAGAATCCTGTGCGAAGCCTACTGGTATGGGATCGAGGGACGTGGAGACTAGCAGCGTGGCCAGGAAAGCAACGGTGAAGCGCATGGGAAAACTCCGGAGAGGAAAACGCTAATCCATCATGCTATCGTCGGAAGAAATTGTCCGACGAAGCACCAAAGATATTAGAGCGTAATCGTGCGTTCGAAGTTTACCAAGTCTAAAGTAAAGCCATTTGGCGTCGCTCTTGCTTCTGCCGAAATTACTTCTGGCAAGAAGCGCAACCGGTTGATCCACTTGGCATTGGATCGTGCAGTTCGATCCCTGAAGCGTACGGTGGAGCCGATGTTGACCCTGTATAAGGTGCAGCCGAATAGATCGGAGGAGGCGCGGCGTACGCAGGTGCGGAAGTGCTGAAGTGGCACATGCCAAACCGGTTGCATTTCCATTGTTCAAAACTGCGAAATACGTGGCAGCCGGAAAACGGAAGCGTTACCAGAACAAGAAAAATAGCTTTGAAGTATCGCATTTTACGGACGCCTTCACAGACTCTCGAAAGGTCATAACCAACACCAACGAAATATGCCCTCAGTATAAGTAAAAGTCGAAAGAGTCACGGTTCTTTCTGGCCTTCTTGACTATACCCGTCGCTACTCTCAACGCGTTCGATACAATCGTCACGAATTTCCAGTCCCTTACAAATGAAGCCATCCATCCATCGCGAGAAAGTGCGATCCGAATGAGTAGTCGAGAACGAGAGGATCCAAATGACGACGAGTCAAGCGACCAAACGGGCGACGAGTTTGGTCACTTTGACCAATCCGACGATGTAGATGATGAAGAAGAGCTTGCTCGGACTGCTTATCATGAAGCTGGGCATTGCGTGCTCGCGGTTATGTGCGGTGCAAATGCTTCTAGAGCCTCGATCAACCCAGAACAGGAGGGATTGTTCGGGCAAGTCGAGATCTATTGGCCCAGACGACCATCTTTGGTCAATGAATTGAGCGTGATACTGGGCGGGCCAGTTGCGGAAATGATCTACCGTAGCGAGCCGCTGCATCCTGGATTGGTTCCCGAATGGAGCCAGGATTGGAAACAAGCATGGGCGATTGCGAGACCGCAGAGCAAGTCGGATATGATTTGCCTCAGGTCTCTCGAGCAGATCGTAGCTCAACTTTACAAAACGCTGTCGGAGGATCGGTTCTGGTCTGCTATCGCGGCAGTGCAGGATCTGTTGATGGCCCACGAAGAAATTGAGCATGAGCAAATTGAGTACGAAGTGAATGTTTGGCTACGGTAAGAGTTTCTGTTTTTCCGTCGTGGAATCCAGCACGAAGATTAGGGTTGGTAAGGGGATGGGATGGAACGGTCAACGCGTCCTGGGGTTGTCTTTGGCGATGCATTGTGGAGTGTTTACCAGTGAGTGAAAAATCGGCGCAGGATGAGACGCATCAAGTATGGTGCGATGTGGGTGGGACGTTTACTGATTGCTTTGTCGTCTTTCCGGATGGAACGCGAGGCTACACGAAGGTTTTATCGTCGGGGCTCGTGAAAGGAACGGTCACGAAGTGGTTGAACGCGGATTGTTTCACGGATGTTACGCGTTGCGGTGACCCAAACGGATTTTGGCAAGGCGCGATCGTGACTTGGCTGGATGACGCAGGAAAGGCGTGCCACTCTCAGCGGTGCATCGCATTCGAATCGGAGTCAGGGCGTTTTGTGCTTGAGGCAGCGAGAGAGTCTTTCGCCTCGTTTACTGAACGGACGAGATACGAGCTCCATTGCGGGTTGGAGGCCCCTGTCATCGCGGCCAGATTATTGATGGGCAGAACTCCTACGACTCCTCTTCCGCCGTTGCAGGTTCGATTGGGGACAACGCGTGGAACCAACGCATTACTAACACGGACCGGAGAACGCTGTGCTCTGGTGACTACCCGCGGCTTTGAAGACTTGTTGCGGATCGGATATCAAGAGCGACCAGATTTGTTCGCGTTGCGGGTGCACAAACGTGAGCCTTTGCACGATAGGGTGTTGGGCGTCCATGAACGATTGGCGGCTGACGGAACGGTGCTGGAGCCGTTGGATATCGCATCGGCTCGGATCGCGCTAGAGGAGATCTACGCCGATGGCATTCGGTCCATTGCTGTATGCTTGTTGCATTCTTACTGTAACCCGATTCACGAGACGCAGATTGCGCAACTTGCACAGGAGATCGGTTTCACGTGTATTTGTATTAGCAGCGAAATAAGTGCAAAGATCAAAGCGGTGCTCCGGGGTGAAACCGCCTTGGTGGACGCGTATTTGACACCTGTTGTTCAAAGCTACTTGGGCCGTGTGGCATCTCAATTCGGGCTGGATGCGCAGGGTAGAATGCGGATCATGAGCAGCGGCGGTGGGTTGTTGTCAACGGAATCGTATCGCGGCAAGGACAGCGTTTTATCGGGTCCCGCGGGAGGGGCGGTTGCCGTCGAAGCTTACTCGAAATCGCTTGGGATTCCTCGTTGCATCGGTCTCGATATGGGAGGTACCAGCACGGATGTATGCAGGATTGATGGAAGCTTGCAAATCGAGACGGAGACAGTAAAGGCTGGCGTTCGCATGATGGTGCCAACTTTAGCCATTCACACCGTTGCGGCTGGTGGTGGGAGCGTGTGCTGGTTCGATGGAGTGCAGCTACGCGTCGGGCCGCAGAGCGCTGGCGCAAATCCCGGTCCCGCATGCTACGGCCGAGGTGGTCCACTTTCCATTACGGACTTGAATCTGTTATCAGGACGCGTCGATGCGGAATCGTTTCCTTTCCAACTGGATATCCATGCTGCGGAAACACAATTGCAACAGGTTCTTCATCAGGTGAATAGCTCGTTGGGGAACGGGGCGCGACATTTATCTGCCATGGAGCTGGTACAAGGATTTAGGCGAATCGCGAATGAACATATGGCGGCCGCCGTGCGGAGTATCTCCATAGCGCAGGGTGCTGATCCTCGCGAACATGCATTGATTGGTTTTGGCGGGGCAGCCGGCCAGCATATTTGCGAAATCGCCGACTTGCTGGAAATCACTCAAGTCATCGATCCGCCCGAAGCGGGCTTGCTGAGCGCTTTGGGAATGGGGCTGGCATCCGTAAAACGATCGTACACGAGGCCGATCTATGTACCGATGGATCGATTGCATGCCAGCGAGATGTTCGTGTTGATGGACGATGTCGATCGGCAGGCTCGGCTAGCGTTCGAGAGCGAGGGCATTGCCATGCCGGGGACACGATGTTCCTATCAGCTGGAAATGCGATATCAGGGAACCGAGGGGAGAGTTGCGATCGAGTTCGATGAATCGATTCTCAAGTTGGATAATCGGGAGCTGCAAAACGCTTGTTACGATCGCTTTTGTCGACGTCATCTTGAGC
>CAIXME010000562.1 GCA_903920425.1 uncultured Pirellula sp.
TCGCGAACTCACAATCAATCGAATCATACGCTTGATGTCCCAGCCACTTTCCACAAATTCCACCGCCAGGTAATCCAGCAATTCCGGATGCGTTGGTGGCTCGCCTTGTGCTCCCAGGTCGTCCAGTGTTCTTGACAATCCTACGCCAAAAAATTGCTTCCAAAGTCGATTAACGAATACTCTCGCAGTCAATGGATTGTCGCGAGAAACAATCCACTGCGCCAAGTCTAGACGAGATAGCTTTCGCTGCATCTGTGTGTTGGATGCGAGGAATGCCGGTATCGCGGGCCCGACGATTTCTCCGGTCTCATCGAGGAAGTTTCCGCGAGGCAAAATGCGAACCGTTCTGGGCGTTGCCATCGACATGGAGATGAGCGTGCGAGGCTGTGCGGAATCAAAATCAGCAAGCGATTTTCTGGCTGCCGTTAACGCGCTTCGCAGAGGTTCAAGCTCAGCGGCTACCGAATAGAATGCTCGTCTCAATTGTTGCGATTGCTCCGAACTGCGCTTGTTTCCTGGGATCCGAACGATCGCCAAAAGGTCTGCGGTGACAGGCTCGACGGGAAGGCTTTGAACAGCCAACGGCTGTGTTGTCACGTTCCACTGGAAATGGCCCAGAAGATGCCCACCTGCACCATGGTTCTGGCGCATTTCGATTTCCAGTTTGTCGTCGCTAGCCATCTGAATAGGTTCGCTCAATGCGAACTGCAGTTGCTGCTTAGATGCGACGTTTGGCAGAACCGCCCATCCCCATCCGGCTCCTTTCTCATCGCGGTCGATCGTCGAGGTTGCGTTCCATTTTTTATACGGGTTCGCCTCGGCCGCAACGGTTTGCTCAAAGGATGCCTTTGGTAACGTCAACGACAGGGGCATTGATGTGCCATCCGGGCGACGAACTACGGCAGCAATTTCAGTCACCACGAAATTGCCGTTACCGGCGCGACCGCTTCCGCCACTTGGCAAGGATGGATGCGGGATAGCTTCCAACTGAATTCCCACGATTCCAGCCAATGGCTGCTCTGCTCCAAGAGTGATACTGTAGGTATCCATATCGGGCCGTGTTCCGCTCGCCAAAACACGTTGTCCATCTTCTATCGCCAGCGATGAGCCATTGGCCGACGCTGCGTTTCGCACTCGTAGTGGCTGCCAACTGCTTTTCGCGTCTGCGATTGCCACTTGTTTTGACTCCCAAACTTCCTGTGCCGAAGATAACTCCGGATGTTCGGCAGCCAGTTCCGCTGCAAGGCGAGACTCTTCGACTACCAATCTTTGTCTGGTGGTTCGTTGCGCATTGGTGAGAACCATCAAGCCGTCTTCGCGTTTCCCGATAATCGGTTCATCGATATCAGCAAAGAATGCTCCCAAGGCATAAAAATCCTTTGAAGAAATCGGATCAAACTTGTGATCATGACATTGGCTGCAACCGATGGTGAGCCCCAGCCATGTTGTTCCTACCGCTCGGACCCGATCGCCCATGTAGCGAGCTTCATAGTCTTTGGCCTGCGCTCCACCCTCTTCCGTTGTTAACAGAAGTCGATTGAACCCCGAGGCAACTTTTTGTTCTTGAGATGCGTCCGGAAGTAGGTCACCCGCAATCTGCTCGATGGTGAATAGATCGAATGGCTTATTGGAATTAAACGCGTCGATTACGTAATCGCGATACGGATAAATATTTCGGGGCGTATCCGAGTGGTATCCAATGGTGTCCGCAAATCGCACGACGTCCAGCCATGGAATCGCCATCCGCTCTCCAAAATGCTGTGAAGCAAGGAGTTGCTCTATATACTCTCGTTTTGCGGACTCCGAAAAATCATCAGTTAGCTTTTTCACTGATTCATGCGAAGGCGGCAGGCCTACGAGGTCCAACGACAGACGCCGGGCAAAGGTCGCTGGATCAGCAGCGGTTGCAGCTTGTAGGCTGTTCCTCGACAGTTCCCGCTCGATAAAGAAGTCGATGGGATTGACATCGGCTGGTACCGGTGCCTTCTTGGGTGCATTGAAGGACCAATGTTCTGCGTAAGCCGCACCCTCCAATACCCAATCTCGCAATCGTTTTTTTTGATCGACCGAGAGAGTTTTGCTCGAATCCGGAGGGGGCATCACTGTCGTGGGATCTGTCGACTCGATTCGCTTTAGCAACTCGCTCTCGCTGAGCGCAGAGAGGTCAATAGCTTTGCGTTCCAAAACAGACTCGCGTTGATCGAGCCGTAGATCCGCTTGCCTGGATTGGGCGTCGGGGCCGTGACAACTAAAGCAATTGTTGGACAGGATGGGGCGGATTTGCTTTTCGAAGTGTGTCTCTTCGGCTTGCACGGTCATCCATGACGAGACGGCGAACGGGAAAGAGGCAGCGAACATCGTTCGCGAGAAAAACCGTAGGATTCTCATGGAATGGCAACCATTCGGCAGGATCGATCGGGAGAGGAGTAAATTGCATACGACGTGTCGGCAAACCCGGGGCAGCGTTCGTCGCGAGTCAGCCCTGGGGCGCATCGACATGCCGTCGGAAACGACATGTCCAACGCGACGATGACATTGGCGTTCGTCGGCGCGGTTACGGGACTACTTCTTCGTATATGCTTGTTCGAACAACTGCTGCTGTTGTACGACCATGCCGAGGTCGGACTCGAGTTGTTGGAATTGCGTCCGCAACGTATCGACTTCTTTTTGCTTGTTTGTCATTTCTGCCTGGAGTCCTACTCGCTTTGCTTGTTCCGTGGCGAGCATCGCTTGGATTGAAGCAATCTGCTGTTCAAGCTTTGTTATATCGGCAGCGGTTGCATCCATGGCCATCTTAGATGCCATGACGGCCGCTTCGATGGGTTGCAATTGTGCCTGTGCCGTGGCCAAGGATTGTTCCGTGTTGGCTTTCTTTGCAGCGAGCTCAGTTGGAATGGCTTGAAAGCGAGCTAGATCCGCTTGAAGGGATTCTCGCTGCTTTTGCATGGTTGCGACCGCTGCATTGGACGCATCGAGTTTGGCTTGAGCAGCAGCCAGGGCGTCGACTGCCGACTTCATGGCGACCGCAGTAGGTTCTACTTTTTGATCTGCAGCAGCTTTGGCCGCAGCGATTTCCTGGGCTTTCGCAACCATTGTCGTGAGTTCGGTGTTCTTGGCGTCCGCAGCCGCCTTGAGCTCGGCCATTTGCTTTTCTCGAGCAGCGATGTCTCCCGTTATCGATTGAATCGCTGCTTGCAACGTCGCCATTGCTGTTGCTTGGGCTTGTGATTGCGCATTGTTTGCTGCGATTTGAGCATCGATGCCCGCAACATCAGCCCCTTCGGCGGCGCGTTGAGCCGTCAGTGCAACAACCGCGTCATCGGCTTGCTTTTTGGCGGCGATGGCAGCGTTTAGCAAATTGGTTTTTTCAGCGTTCGTTGCTTGGACTGTGGCGAGTTCGGCTGTCTTCGCAGCGATCTGTGCCAACAGAGATTCCGATTGCGATTTCGCCTGACCAGCTTGTTCGTTTGCGACTTGCATTTGAGACGCCAGCGAAGCGATTTGAGTTTGCAAATCGATCGTCTGTTTCTGCACTGCGATCACTTGCGATTGCTGTGTTGAAAACGCGGTCTGAGCTGCCGTCGCGGCCGCGGTGAGTTGTGCTAGTTGTTGCTGTGCGCTTTCCAATTGCTGCTCCAGGGGAACAGGGTTTGCGGGCAGAAGTTTCTCATCTGCTGGATTGGCGCGTTGCCACATTCGCACGTTGCCGAGCCAGTCGCCAGCAACCACTTGTTTGCCATCGACCGTAATGGCGACCTCATGGCCTGCTTCGGCTAGGGCAGGCATTTCACCTGCTGCGTTACCAGAGACATCCCAAACTTTGACTTTGTTGTCTCGCCCAGTGGAGACCATGGTGCCATCGTTGCAGACAGCGACTGCTGCCACTCCACCACCATGCGCATCCCAGGACTTGATTACTTTGCCTTCGTTCATTTCCCACATCTTGATGGTTCCATCAAAGGAACCGCTGATGAGCGCTTGCGAGTCTGGTCGCCAAGCGATTGAACGGATTTCACTCTTGTGTCCAGGCAGATCCAAATAAAGACGACCGGTTTGGGATTCCCAAACCACCATGCCACTGCTGCGATCGGCGGTTGCTAACAGCAATCCATCCGGGCTAAATCGCACGCAGTAAATCCAGTCTGTATGCTTCTTTTGTTCGTACTTTAACTGCCCCGTCAGCGTCTCGTAGACTCGAACCATTTTCTGTGGGCCCGCTAACGCGATCAGCTGATTGTCATCGCTGATATCGGCCGACAAGACGACATCCAACTCATCACCAACGCGTGCAATACGATTGCCCGTCGCAATTTCGTGCAGCGCAGCATATCCAGAAACACTGTGTCGACCGCCCGCGATCAAGATCAATCGTCCATCCCGCGAAAAAGTAATCGATTGCGGCTCCCCTTCCGGAAAGGGAATCACGCCGAGCAACTGGCCACTTTCGCTGTGATATAGCGAAACTTGAAATTGACCACCCACTGCGACCATGGGAGACCACGGGCTAGCA
>CAIXME010000563.1 GCA_903920425.1 uncultured Pirellula sp.
GCAACTTGTATGGCCTCTGTCATCGCCAATCTCGCTTTCTCGGGTCTTTTTTGAGCTAGATGCATTTCTGAGAGTTGCGTCAAAGATTGTACGAGACCCATCGCATAGATCGCAACATCGGGATATCGATTCTGAAGATCGCGTTGAATGGCAATAGCTTCTTGAAGTAGGTTTTCGTTTTGTTGTGCGCGGTTACCTGAGTAAGCCATCGAACTTTGCTTGACGAGGATCGAGGCTTTCAAGGCTCGGTATTCGGGCACTTCTGCATGCTCTTTGAGAAGTTCGTTGGCGATCTCAATGCTTCGTTGCAATCGCTCAAAATCAACGGGGCGGGATCCTACGTTTACGCTGAGTGTTTCAGCCAATTCGTATTGGAAAGCCGTAGATTCGGGGTGTGATTTGCAAAGCGATTCCAAGATCGCAATGGAGCGATTGAGGGTGTTGTCTGCGCGACTCATGTCGTTCGTCAGCTTTGCGATTCGCACTTCGTCTTTGAGGGCGCGAGCAAGTACAAGGCTATAACCTGCGTTGGATGGTTCCTCTTCGTTGAGCGTTTTCAAGAGCGCCAGGGCTTCGGCATTGATTTCAGCTTCTTTTTGAAGTCGCATTTTTTGTGCAGGCATGATGTTGTTCGTCGGCGCGTCAGGGCGGAAGAAGCCGGGTGGCCTGATGCGGACGTCCCTTCCAAATTTTGCGCCGAGGGTTCCCATGCTGTTAAGCAGTTTGGCTAACGCAAAGCGTCCCTCTGCGGATTTGGCAACGGAGGGAGACTGGTTGAGGGAGCGTCTAGCGTCTTGGAATAGAATCGCCGTTTTGGGCAGTTGACCGCGTTTGGCGGCGAGAATAACCAATTCGTTGTAGATGGTAACTTCTGATAGCACGATATCAGCTCGATCCGGGAATTGGGATCGCAGATTGCGAAAGGACTCTAACGCTTTATTGTACGTCTTCTCGGCTTTGTCGAGTTCTCCGATTTTGTGTTGGATGTCGGCTACGCGATGGCGGGCAACAGCCGATTCCACTCGCAGGTCTTTGTCGTTCATTTCGGAGAAACGATCGAAGAAGTTCAGAAGTGACTCGAGCAAGGCGACATCGGCTTGGCTTAGTGAAGCGTTAGTCAGTTCATCCGATTCGAGATCCTCAAGCTGGCTGATGGAAGCCAGGGTGTTACCTCGGGAAGCGATATTACTGGTAATCTTGTCGAAAGCATCGAGAGACAGCTCGAGGTTCGCTTCGGCTCGGGAGTATTCCTGTTGGACTTTTACGAGCGCATCGGATTTCTCCTCGAGCAGCCTTTCTGCCCGGTCGAACTCCTTTCGAATTGCAGTGAGCGAGCGATCTTGTTGTCTATTCCAGATGGCCAAGATGCTGGCGATAACCACCAGGAGTAGCATCGTGATCGAAAGCAGAGAAGCGATGGCAGGATTGCGTCGCGCCCAGCGATGTATTGTCTCCCACATCGATGTCTTTTTCGCGAGTATCGGACGGTCGTCGAGAAATCGTCGCAGGTCCTCCTCGAATTCTCCTGCGTGCTGATATCGATGTTCTGGCGAGAATGCGCAAGCCTTGAGGACGATGGTTTGCAGGTCGATTGGGATGCCAGGATTGATTGCGCGCGGCGTGGAAATGACGGAATTTCGTTCCGGGTCTAGTAGTCTTAGTTTTGGCGAGGATATTGCTGGTTTCCAGGTTAACAGTTCGTAGAGAGTCAATCCTAAACTGTAGATGTCGACGCGAGCGTCCCCGTGTCCAGAGAGTTGTTCTGGAGCCATGTAGCGGAGGGTGCCTAGGACTTCGCCTGTTTGTGTTGCCGCTTCCAAATCGGTGCGTCGGGCTAAGCCGAAATCGGTAATCCAAATAGTGCCTTCTTTATCGAGCAATAGGTTTGCCGGTTTAATATCGCGGTGAAGGATGTTTTGGTGATGAGCAAATGCGAGTGCGTTCGCTGCGCTCGCGATGAGGTTTGCTACATTGTGATAGTACTGTTTCGAGAGCAAGTTTGGAGTCGATGATTGCGAGACCGGTTGAGCCGCCGAATCGGGTAGGTCATGTTTGGCGTTGGCCATATCCGGAACAACGATGGTGATGTCCGTTGGCGAGATGGAGTCGCCGTGCAATGTGTGATCCATCCATGGTGAGTTTGGTGTGGACGGGGGTGGGAGCTTGCTGAGCGATGACGGAGCGTAGAGCGGGGTGGATGCGGTCGAGTTGTCGGACAACATCCATTTTGCAGCTGCGACGGTATCGAAATGGGGTGCATTACGTGTGGGTAGGGCGTTGGAAGAGGATTGCTTTGTTGGGGATTGAGTGTTGTTTGGAATGATTCCTTGACGGAACTGATCGAGAACGTCGTGCAGGGTAACACCGTCGATCAATTGCATCGCGTAGTATTGCAGTTCGTGATCTTCGCCAATGCCGTAGATGGGGACGATATTGGTATGGTGGAGACTGGCAGCTGATTCCGCTTCGCGACGAAATCGAGCGCGATGTTGTGGGTTTTCAGAAACCATCGCGTTGATGACTTTGAGAGCGACACGACGGTTCAGAGATCGTTGGATCGCTTCGTAGACGATACCCATGCCACCGCGTCCAATTTCTTGGACGATTTGGAAATCGCCGAGTGATTCGGGAATTCGCGTAGTTTTGCTTTGTGTTGATTCGGTAGATGGGGCAGAGGATGAGCGTTTCTTTTCTTCCGACTCTGATACACGCTCTACCATGGCGATGGAGGGGAACACCGATCGGATGAGGTCAGCATGATCGGGGTGTTTGCGAGCGTATTCTTCGATGGTCGGATGTTCGCCTGATCTTAGACGGTTGGAGAACTCTTCTGCCAGGAGTTCTACAGGGTGTCTTTGCTCGCTGTCGTCTGCTTTGCTCATGATGGGGTTTGGGAAGAGGAAAGCTCTTTCAGGATGTCGCTCAGTTTGGCTGCTGCGCGGACGTAGCGATTGCTGGCTGCGGTTGTGGATATGCCCAGTGCTTCGGCGGTTTGTTGGTTGTTGAGGTGTTCGAAATGCCGCATGACGAGCACTTCTCTATCGGTTTCGTTCATCGATTCCAACGCAGCCTGCATCCGCGTGACTTCTTCGGCCCGCACGGCGGCTTGGCTGGGTGATGTTCTATCATCGAGCAAAAATTGGGCGATCGATAGGCAACTCGTTTGGCCAAACTCGTTATTGGCCATGGGGCGATCGCGCAGAGCATCGCGTTTGTCGCTGAAGTGTCGACGATGCAAATCGATGAGGGTTTGCAGAACGCGTTGGCGAATCCAAACAAAGAAAGATACCGGCGTCCCAGCGAGATACTCATCGATGCGTCTCGATATCTCGATGTAGGCTTCCTGAAGCACATCTTCGGGCTCGATACGACTGCGAAGAGCAGGATCAAGTCGGAAGTGGATGATTCGCGTTAGGGAAGCTTGGTGTTGTGAGAGCAGTTTTGCCAATGCGTCTTGGCCTCCTGTCCGAATGAGTTCGGATTCGGATTTTTCAACGTTGTGCTGTAGGTCATCCATCTACCAGAGTAGCTTTTCTCAATTTTGTTCCATGCAAGGTGCCTCAACCCAAGAAACCCAGTTTAGCGTAGCCTGGACCGGTGATTAAAAGGACAGTCCGAGAAAAAACGGAAAAATGGATGTGGATGTCGGTGAGTCGGAATCGGTATGGTACGTAGGGACGCATTCCTATCCGATGCAACGAGTTGGAATTCATGGATACGTGCCCATACAAACTCACGACGATATCAGCACTCCCAATACAAAAGGGGCATTTCCATGCAACGCAAACTCATCACTTTGGCCACGCTCGCTTTGTTAAGTTTTCCGGGGATTTCTTATGGGCAAGGCGATGAAAAAGGGAAAGGCGGGCGACGGGAGATGCCTCGTCCGGGCGGAGCGGCTGGCCGAATGCCTGGAGGTCAACCGGGTGGTGGTCCTGGAGCAGCTTTTGGAGGTGGGGCAGCAGGGATCGAGATGATGATGAAGATGTTCCCTGTGATGGCCGCGCTGGATACAGATCAAGACGGCGTATTGTCGGCAGGCGAAATTGAGAATTCATCGAAGGCACTGCTGAAACTGGATCGAGATGGCGACGGAACGTTGAGTCCCGAAGAGTTGCGACCGGATCCATCGAAGATGGGTGGAATGATGGGGATGGTGGGTGGAGCGGCCGGTGGGCCGATGCCAGGGCAGCCCAATCCCCTCATGATGATGAAGATGTTTGAGAATCGAGATGCCAACGGCGATGGGAAACTGTCCGGCGACGAGATTCCCGAGCAAATGCAAGGGCGTTTGAAGATGATCGATCAAGATGGCGATGGAGCCGTTCAAAAATCGGAAATGGAGCGTGCTGCATCCATGATGGCAGATCGGGGTGGCCAGCGACCCGGGCGTGGTAATGGCAACGATGGCAGCGGAGTTAAGCCAAAGAGACCTCCACAACCTGAGTAACTCGTGTCTGTCCTGTCCTGCATATGCTTTAGGTGGGTACTAAGGACTAAGGACCCTCACCTATGACCGCAGAAACCTATTTGAAAACGCGATACTGGAGGCCGTGATGCAACACACGCTTAGAAATACTCTGCTGGTAATGTTGTTCGTACATTCGAGCATGGCTTCGGCTCAGCAAGAGGACGAAACGTTGTCGCCTCAGGCGGTCCAGTTCTTTGAGACGAAGATTCGGCCTGTTTTGGTGGAGCAATGTTATCGTTGCCATTCCGTGGATGGCCAAGGTGTACGCGGTGGTTTGGCGGTAGACTCACGCGATGCATTGTTAGCTGGTGGGGAGTCGGGGGCGGCTATCGTCCCTGGCAAGCTTGAAGAGAGCATTCTGTGGAACGCAATCAATTATCGCGATTACCGTATGCCTCCCAAGAATCCGCTACCGGCAGCCGTTATCGAGGATTTCAAGACTTGGATTGAGATGGGTGCGCCCGATCCGCGAGTGAAGACAGGCGTGGTGGTTCATTCGAAAGTTACGGCGGAGGACGTTGCGAAAGGGAGAGACTTCTGGTCGTTTCAAGCTCCGAAGCGAGTTGAGCCAAAGCCGGGCAAGTACGCTGACTGGGGCAAAAATGCCATCGATGGTTATGTAGCGTCCGGGTGGGAGCAGAATGATCTTTCACCTGCCGACGATGTGGACGCCAATTTACTTTTGCGTCGTATCTACAACGATTTGATTGGACTGCCGCCTACTTCGCAAGAGCGTGATTCCTTTTTGTCTTCTTATGCAGCAGATCAGGACGGGGCAGTTAAAAAGCTGGTTGACGACCTGCTGGATCGACCTCAATTTGGCGAACGATGGGGAAGGCATTGGCTGGACGTCGCTCGTTATGCCGAGACCACTGGAAAAGAAGTGGAGATGACATTTCCTCATGCTTGGCGATACCGCGACTACGTCATCGATTCCTTTAACTCGGACAAGCCATACGATCAGTTTGTCCGTGAGCAAATCGCGGGTGATTTATTGCCAGCGAAGAACGACAACGAATGGTCCGAGCACTTGGTGGCAACCGGGTTCCTCGCTTTGGGGCCTAAATCCTTATCGGAGCAAAACCCGAGGCAGTTCCAAGCGGACTTAGTGGACGAGCAGATCGACACATCCACGCGTGTTGTACTGGGAGTTTCCGTTGCCTGTGCGCGTTGTCACGACCATAAATTTGATCCGATCCCACAATCCGACTACTACGCGATGGCAGGGATTTTTCAAAGCACAGAGACTTTCTTTGGTGGCAATCGCAGCCAACGGAACCGCCAACCCAGCAATCTCATAGTCTTACCGGTCAGTGACCCGCAGTCGGCAACGAAACCGATTTCCAAGGGGGAGCTGGCAGAGCTCAAAAAACAATTGCAGGAAGCGGAATCGCAATTGGTCGAAGCCCGTCGGGCGCAGAGGAATCCCAATGAATCCAAGGAGAAAGGGACTCGGCCCAATTTTCTCAATGTAGCGATTCTTGATCAATTGGTATCGCAGCTCAACAACATGATCCAGTCGGTTGATGCGGACGGTCGGCCGTTGACGATGTGCATGGGAGTGCAAGATGCCGATCAAGTGCGTTCGGCGCGACTGCTCGTCCGAGGCGAGATCGAACAGCCTGCACAGGAGGTACCACGTGGATTTGTGCAAGTTCTTTCCCCGACTCCAGTGAAGTTGGCTTCGAAGAGTTCAGGGCGATTGGAGTTGGCTCGTTGGATGGCTTCCAAGGAGAATCCGCTCACCGCACGGGTGATGGTGAATCGTATTTGGCAACACTTGATTGGGCAAGCGATCGTTCGGGAACCAGATAACTTTGGCTTTTCCGGCCCGTCGCCCACTCATCCCGAACTGCTCGATCATCTTGCGATCGAGTTTATGAGTCACGAATGGTCCGTGAAAAAGATTATCCGTCAGATCATGGCATCGCGTGTATACCGTCTATCATCGCAATACGATTTGCAACGGTTTGAATCCGATCCGGATAACAAGTGGATTGCCCGGGGGAATATCAAGCGAGTGGAGGCGGAGGTTTTGCGAGACTCGTTGCTCGCCGTGGGTGGTCAGTTAGAGTTGAGTCGCCCACGAGCTTCCGCGATAGCAAGCTTCGGTCAGGTAGCCATGGGGCCAAACGGCCCCGTTGCGGTTCCGGTTGCTGCGTTGAATATGCTCAAAAGCGGGGATGCTAAGATTGGGGATTTGGGGGCATTACGGAATGTAGTGCGTCCCAATGGAGCGAATCCATTAGATGGGCCGAATTACCATCGATCGGTTTATATGCCGATCGCTCGAAATACATTGCCGCGAGCCTTGGACGTTTTCGATTTTGCCGAGCCTAGTTTGGTTGTCGGATCACGAGAAACGTCCAACACACCCGAGCAAGCTCTGTTCATGCTGAATAACTCTTTGGTAATCGAGCAAAGCGATGCGTTAGCTCGACGGTTGGTCAAAATGACGGACAAGCCAAAGGAGAGGGTAGAGTTGGCGTTTCGTATGGTGTACGGCCGCGATGCTACGAATGCGGAGCTAAAGGCAGCAACTGAGTTTTTCCGCAAAAGCGATGGGGCTGTTGGATCGGCGAGTAAGGATATCAAGCAGTTTCAGCTGCTGAGCCAGTTTTGCCAAGCATTGTTTTGTTCCGCTGAATTTCGATTTATCAACTAGGTGCGCTATGAATACAACGTTACCCATTATCAGTCGTCGCGAACTGTTGCAGACCGCATCGGCGGGGTTTGGATATTTGGCTTTCGCCGGCCTTAGCACGACCGCGACTGCGGACGAGTCGGCTGCCAACCCCTTGATGCCCAAAGCGCCCCATTTCAAGGGTTCAGCAAAGAGAGTTATCTTTTTGTGCATGCAGGGCGGACCATCGCACGTTGACACGTTCGACTACAAGCCAAAATTGGCGACCGACTCGGGTAAGGGGAGCAAGTACGGAAGCAAACTGCTGCCGTCACCGTGGAAGTTCAAACAGCAGGGAAAGAGCGGGCTTTGGATTTCGGAGTTGTTTCCTGAGATTGGCAAGCATGCCGATGAAATGTGTTTGATCCGTTCGATGCATTGCGATCAGCCGATTCACCCTCGCGCGATGACTCAAATGCATACTGGCAATGCCCAATTTGTGAGGCCTTCGTTGGGTGCGTGGACGCTTTACGGACTAGGGACAGAGAATGAGAGCATGCCAGGCTTCATTGCACTCAATCCGCCGCCTGCATCCGGACAGAACTATGGGAGTTCCTTTTTGCCAGCGGTGTACTCGGGGACGAAGGTTGGGCGGCCTCAGGGACGTGGCCCGGGCGGGATGCTGCGAGGGCAGGCGGAAAAGCCAACGACGGTACCCGACATTGCGAACACGCGA
>CAIXME010000564.1 GCA_903920425.1 uncultured Pirellula sp.
CTTGGGAGAGTTTTTCTGGCCAAAGAAGACCAGTTAGGTTGCCGGCTGCTTGTGGTGAAGGTGTCCCCACGAGACATGAGAGAGTCGAGGCTGCTTTCCAGAATGCAGCATACGCATATCGCGCCTTTGTATTTTGTGCACGACGATGCGGAGAGGAACATCACTGCGTTTTGCATGCCGTATCTCGGCGGTGCGACGATGGAGCAAATCTTTGCCTTTCTTGGCAACGATTCGATCGCAACTCGTACGGGCAAGACCTTGGTCGACGCACTGGACCGATTTCAAAACGAACCTCAGGATGCCGAGTTGGCAGAAGGTCCGATGCGGGCATTGCTCGGACGCATGAATTACACACAAGCGATCGTTTGGATTGGGGCATGTTTAGCTGATGCGTTAAGTCATGTTCACTCTCGCAATCTCGTACATCTGGATATAAAGCCATCGAATGTGTTGCTGGCAGCGGATGGGCAACCGATGTTGCTCGATTTCCATTTAGCCCGAGAACCGGTTCTCGCAGGAGATCGCCCCATCGACCGTATCGGTGGGACATGGGAGTACATGCCTATGGAGCAGCGCCAGGCACTTCAAGCCGTGGAACGGGGCGAACCGGTTGCGACCGATCTGGATCGACGCGCGGACATATATGGTTTGGGCATGTTGATGTATTGTGGGTTGGCCGGCGAACGCCCTGCATCCGCGGATCCCATCGCGAGACTAAAGCAGATCAATCCCGCGGTCACGAGTGGATTAGCGGATGTCGTCGCAAAATGCCTCGAGGAGGATGCTGAAAACCGCTATCAAGACATGGAATCCGTCGCACTCGATCTCAAGCACCATTTGTCGGATCGGCCTCTTCGGGGGGTAAACAATCGAAGCTTGATGGAGCGTGTGCTCAAGTGGCGACGTCGCCATCCCCAAGCTCTCTTGATCGGACTGTTATCTCTCGCATTCTGCCTGTGTTTGCTGGGAAGCGTTGCTTTGGTTTGGACCAGTATGCAACATCGCATTCAAACGGCAGAGCAAGTATTGATGGAGAATTCGCGGGAGTACCTTAAGTCTGGTCCTCATGACGGTGCTAAATTGCGTGATACATTGGCAAGTCTTGATAACCTGGTTGGAGTGGAGGAGCTTCGGGGACGATATCGAACAGCAATCGATAAATTGGAGATCGAAGAAGAAGTCGATCGAATGCATCGTCTGGCTGAGAGGTTACGGTTACAAGATCGACTCGATAGCGAATCGATGTGGCAAGCGAGCACCGTGCGAGATGAAGTCGCAAGGGTTTGGAATAATCGCGAAAAGATATTGAACTCGGCAAGGGGGGCGTATGACCCCATGCGAACCGAGCAGATTCGAAGCGAACTAGCCGAGATCGCAGTATGGCTCTCGCAATCTGGATCTGAGGATGTTTCGGCAATCATTCAGCAAGCGGAAACTGCGTTAGGGGATAACATGATCCTCAAGCTTGCCCGGGCGAATCAAATGGAGGGAAACAAAGGAGGCGGCGATCAATATCGAGCATGGTTGCAAAGTCTACCAACTCCGAACACAGCTTGGGAACGGGTTGCCTTGGGAAGAGCTTGGATGAAGCTAAGCGAATTTGGACGAGCGATCGCATTGTTCGATGCGGCATCCGAGATACAGCCGCAATTCTTTTGGCCACATTTCTACAAAGCCGTCGCGACGTACCGTGAGGGGAAATGGGAACAATCCGTTCCTTGTTGGACCACGTGTATCGCATTAGCGCCAGAGCGCGCAGAGTGTTATTTGAATCGTGCCATTTGTTATGAAGCGTTAGGGCGATTCGACAAAGCCCTGCAGGACGATAATCAAGCTTTGCAGAAAATTCCGAGAATGAATTCTGCAGTGATCCATCGATCTTACGTCCATGTAAAGCTTGGACAACTGGATATGGCAACGCGAGACTTGCAATTGGCGAAAGAGTATGGAGCGGATGCAAATAGTCTGGAACTAGGTGAGGCATGGGTGCTGTATGCGCGTGGAGAAAAAGTCCAGGCGGCTGCCACGCTGCAACGCGTGCTAGAAAGGGCTCCCAATCACCGAGGAGCCATGGCGCTGATGCGAGATGTGTCTCGTTCCAAATAGATAGGAACGGGAAAAGGAACACTCTATGACATGGGCTCAACGAGATTGGGCTAAATCGTCAGCTGTCTAGGAAGCAAGATCGTGGGAGTAACGTAGGCGTTATTCCGCGGAGATCGTCATGAGCGTACCAGCTTCGTATTGGATTTGCGCTAGTGCTTGCATGTGTTGGATCTGGCGATTGGCCCATGTGTTTTCTGCCGCGATCAGGCGATTCTCCGCATCCAGTAGATCATTGAGAATGTTGCTCAGTGAAGGGTTATCACCGAACGCGTCATAGAATCGCGCCATGTGTGATTCCACTTCTTCTTTTGACGCCCAGGTTTGATCGATAGCCGAGAGGGCGGATGCGAGCGTGCCTTTCGATAGGTCGACGGCGGCGGTGATGTCGGCCCTGGCAGTTAAAAGGGCGTTGGAGTAATCATTCATTAGTTTTGCAAGTTCGAGGCTGCGACCTACCACGTTTGCTTTAGCAGCACGATTGCCTACTGGGTTTTGGTATTCGAGACCTGAGGTAAAGCTAGGACGGCCCGTATCGAATTGGCTGCTCCAGGATCGCAAGAAATCATTGTCGCCTCGAAGCCCCCGTACGTAGCTCGAAGCCATCAGGTCCAACGTTGGGCGAAGTTCGTTGACGGCGAGTTTTTGCTGAACGGTAGCCGATTCGATCTCCTGTTGAATCGACTGGATATCGCCGCGGTACATGATTGCCGAGTACAGTTCGTCTTCGAGCGGAATGTTCGGAATGTCAACGGTCGGCGCTGTCAGCGGGATGATCTCTTGGCAGATTCCGATCTGCAGGTCGGGTGAATTGACCAGTTGCCGCAACTTTGCTTCGTACTTTTTGATGTTCGCGCGAGCGATTTCAATTTGACCTTGTTGGCTTGAAACCGCAGCATTGGCTCGGGATATGTGGCTTGGCAGCAGATCGATCCCTTCGCGGTCTTGAAGCTTTTGTTTGATAGCCTTGAGTCGATCTTGACCATTGCGTGCTTGGACGAGCAAGTAGCGATGGAGGGTAAGTTCCCAATAGGCGTTGATGATATCCATCGCGTGGTTTTGAAGTTCGCGATTGGCGTTCGCGATTGAGTTTTTGGTTTTGATACCAGCTAATCGAATTGACGACGTGTTGTAGAACTTACCCGCACCGCGCAATAGAGGTTGGGTGTAATTGACGCTCAGCTTGGTGTCGGCTTGGTTGTTCGGTTTGAAAAACAGCGAGTTGTTGTCTCGAGCGTTGAACGCTTGGGAGAAGTCGGACTTTCCGCCGAGGATGTTTCGATCTCGAATACCAGCTGAGTTTTCCCAAAACTCTTCGTTGAGCCGGCTTGGGCCACCCGTGGTCAGCGTGTTTCCGACTGGATCGGAGGTGTTATGGTAGATCGATTGCGCGAACCTTTTCGGATCCATGTCGCCGCGAGCCATGTCCTCTTCTGTTCGCTGAATCTTTGGAACGATGAGGATGCTTTGTACCCGAGGAGAATACTGCATCGACTGCCATATGAGTTGCTCCAGGTCGACCCGGCAAACGCCTTGATCGTTTCCGACCAAGATTGGACTCAGGCTGTATTCGTTCCAACCCCACCAAGGTCCTTGTTGTGGCATTGGCGGGGCGGAGGAATCTGTTGTCGCAGCGTTTTCTGAGTACGTAGGTGGTGGCTCAGAGGGGACCAGCGGTTGGGGACCGTGCAGCGGATCGAAAGGCTGTGCTGTCACGGTTGGAGACGCAGAGCGGTTCTCTTGCGAGAAGGGGATCGCTTCCTGAATTAGTGGTGGCGCTTCGACTAATCCGCTTGGAGCAGGTGGGACCGTGTGCGGTACGACTGCCGGCTTGCGAGTCGTGATAAAGCGTTCAAATTCCTCACTCGAAACACCATCGTCGTCCCCTTCGTAGGTCAATGGAGGGGGAGGTGCGTAGGGTAAAGAGGGAGGTGTTCCCGAATCGGAGACCGATTGCGAAAACGAAACGCCACCGCATAGCATTAGCAAGATAGCTAATGCGAGCATTCGCGCATCTGTTTTGCCCGCAAATCGCATCACGGCAAATCGGCCTCCATGCCTCAAACTTCCCGCTAGTCCATCCTTGGTGTCGCGTCCATAGAAGTGAGGTTATCCGCCAGTATCGATCGGCAGTGTGAAGATCGTTTACAAGATAAGGGGTAGTACCTAGTGTTGTGGAAATAGGTAGAGAAAC
>CAIXME010000565.1 GCA_903920425.1 uncultured Pirellula sp.
ATGGTCCGCTGGCAGATCGCTCAAGGACGTTGCCCCATTCAATGATACGAAGCGTTTTCAAACACCAGAGATGACTTCGATTCCAGAAGGGCTTCCCAAGTTTACGTTTACCGAAGTGGGAGACAAAATTCCCAACTACACGCCCGGCGCAAAGTGGGGCACGATGGGCAAACCCATCACGACCATGCAAGATCCTGTTTCTCCAGCTGACTCGGTCAAGCATTACGTGACTCCTAAGGACTTTGAAATGAAAGTCTGGGCGTCCGAAGCTGACGCGAAGACCAAAGAAAAGTACGCCGGTCTATCCGGAAAACCGCTCGCAATGAATTGGGACCACCTCGGTCGACTCTGGCTTTGCGAAACAGTGGACTACCCTAACGAACTACAGCCGTTGGGCAAAGGCCGAGATCGCATTCGCATCTGCGAAGATACCGATCATGATGGCGTTGCAGACAAGTTCACCGTCTTTGCTACCAACCTGAGCATTCCAACCGCGATCGTTTGCTATCGCGGTGGTGCTATCGTTCAAGACGGTCAAGAAACCATTTATCTCAAAGATACCAATGGCGATGACGTGGCTGATTTCCGGCAGAAATTGATCACCGGCTGGGCGATCGGCGATACGCACGGCGGTGTCAGCAATTTCCAATACGGAATCGATAATTGGATTTGGGCCATGCAAGGGTACAACGATTCCCATCCAGTCATCAACGGCGTAGAACAACAAGGATTCCGCCAAGGGTTCTGGCGATTCGCAGTCGAAGCGGGCTCGTCCGACGACACGGCTCCGGTGTACGCACTTGTTGATGGCAAGCCAGCTAAAGAACGGTCGAACAAGTTTGACAAAGACTCGATCCGCGTTAGCAAACTAGAATTCATGCGATCCACGGACAACAACACGTGGGGACTTGGTATCAGCGAAGAAGGTCTCATCTTCGGTTCGACTGCAAACCACAACCCGAGCGATTTCATGCCTATTCCGAATCGCTACTACGAAGCGGTCAACGGATGGTCGGCCGATGTGTTGAAGTCCATCGCGGACAATTACTTCTTCAAGCCAATCACTCCTAACGTACGCCAAGTTGACCAACACGGTGGATACACCGCTGCCGCCGGCCACGCGCTGTACACGGCCCGCAAGTACCCTAAGTCTTGGTGGAACCGCTTGGCTTTTGTTTGCGAACCGACCGGCCACTTGGTTGGTACGTTCGTCCTCAATCGCGACGGCGCTGGCTATCGCAGCCAGAACCCATTCAATCTCGTTGCAAGCGACGACGAATGGGCTGCTCCAACGATGGCCGAAGTTGGCCCGGATGGAAACGTTTGGGTTATCGATTGGTACAACTTTATTGTCCAACACAACCCAACGCCACAAGGATTCAAGACAGGTAAAGGAAACGCGTACGAAAGCGATCTACGCGATAAAAAGTACGGACGAATTTACCGAGTCGTGTACAACGGAAACGAAGGGCTTGACCGAAAAGCACATGATGCAGCAGATGCATTGGTGAAAAAGGGACTAAACCCTTCGGATGAAGCGACGCTGGTCGCTGCACTCAAGCATCCGACGATGCTATGGAGAAAGACAGCTCAACGATTGCTGATTGAAAAGCAAACTCTGAGCAGCGCAACCATCGAGTCTTTGCGTGCCTTGGTGAATGACCCCACAGTTGATGAAAACGGCCTCAATGTAGGTGCGATTCACGCACTTTGGGTTTTGAGCAGCATCAAACCATCTAAACCAGTTGCGTTCCGTGCGACTCCTGTCGCGGTGCAAGCAGACACGACAATCCTCAACGCGTTCAGCCACAAGAGCGCTGCGGTTCGTCGCAATGCGATTGTCGTTGCGGAAAACAACGAAGCGACCATGCAAGCGTTGGTGAAGTCGGGTGTCCTCAACGACTCCGACTTGCAAGTGCGATTGGCCGCTTTGCTCAAGGTGGCGGACATTCCAGCATTCAGCGATGAACTCGCTCGAGTCCTTTCTCGCCCTGACCAATTGGTGAAGGTTGCTAGCGGTACCGAAACGGTAACCGATCGCTGGTTGCTCGATGCCTGGACAGCCGCAGCCGCAGCTCACTCGACCCAAATGCTACCAGTATTGCTTGCAGAAAAGGGTTGGGAGCCATCGGGCGAAATCATCCGTCATATCGGAATCGTTAGCCAACACGCAGCGCGTTCCAAACTGGATGTCGATTCGTTCGAGAAACTGATCGCGACGCCAAACAGCCCTGCAGTAGCAGCATCGTTCCTGAACGGTCTCGTAGTTGGTTGGCCTAAAGACTACACAATCAGTGTGTCGGACAAATGTCGCGACCGATTGCTCGAGCAATGGCTCAACGGAACACTTCCGATTGAGTCAAAAAGTCAAGTCTTGCAACTTGCAGCCACCGTGGGCATCAAAGACCTCGGTCCTGGTTTGACCAAGATCCAAAAGGAATTGTCAGACGTTTTCGCGAACGAATCGGAAAGCGATTCGAACCGCATTGCAGCAGCGAAGCAGTCGGTTGTGTTGCAACCAGATAATGGCGACATCGTAGAATCGATTTTGGAGCAGCTGACCGCCCAGTCCTCTCCTGAATTCTCCAATGGTATGTTGCAAACGCTAGGCAGCTCACGCTCCAAGGGAATTGCAGCAATCCTCATCGAACGCAGCCGTTCCTTGCCACCAGATTTCCGAAAGAACGCGATCCGGCTGATGCTTAGCCGCCCATCAACTACTTTGGAACTCTTGGATGCGATCGAAGCCGGAAAGCTTTCGTTCAGCGATTTGCAATTGGATCAGAAGCAAGCGTTGCGAGACCATCCGGACGCAACCGTCAAATCGCGAACGATCGCGATGATGAAATCGTCAGGTGGAGTTCCGAACAGCGATCGCCAGAAGGTACTCGATGCTTGGATCGATATCACCAAGGAATCGGGCGACGTTGCCAACGGAAAGGCCATGTACCAAAAGCACTGTGCACTATGCCACATTCATGGTGACATGGGGGTCAGCATTGGTCCTAATTTGACTGGCATGGCAGTCCATCCGAAAGCGGAATTGCTGATGAACATCATCGATCCAAGTCGAAGCGTC
>CAIXME010000566.1 GCA_903920425.1 uncultured Pirellula sp.
CGCAAACATCAGCGGGCCGAATTGGGGACCCGTTCGCACAAATCTTGGTGTGCCATCGTGGGTGCTGGCGCAGGCTTTGACGCATTCATCGCAGCCAGTGCAACGGTCTAAATCGATCAGCATTGTTTGCTTGCCGTTGATGAGTCGTTCGTCAACAAGGAACTCGATCAGCGATGTATCCAGGAATACCTCGGCAGCTGCCTCGTCCGTTTGCTGGACCTTGGTGGACTTGACGATGCTCGACATGTTTACCGAATCGGATACCACAAGCCCGCCAGAGTCGTAGCGAGGATAATAAATCGGTTTGGGGAGCTCTCTTTCACGCACCTTGGGCAAAATATGGGAGACGACTAGATCGCTCGGAATTCGTAGTATGTCGACGAACCCCAAAGCGCGCAACGACTCCTGATAAGGTAAGGGCTTGCTGGCGGGATCGCGGTACCGGTGAGCTAACTCGGCCAATCCAAACATCTGCCCACGGCCGAGGTAGGCAACCGTTTGGTGCCCACGCCCATGTTCGAAACTAAGTCGGGCGAATCCAGCTCGAATTAGGATCAAGTCGTTTACTTTGTGACCTTCGGTGGCAATGATCGGCTCTCGCTCGATTTGTGATTGCACATCGAGCTTTTGCGTATCACGATACTCGCCAAACCACTCTCGATCGCCAACCGATTCGATTTTGGTCTCATTGATCACGAGCCGCATGGTCTCATCATCGAGGAATCGAAAAAGCGGTGTTTCTCGCAAGTGTGTTTGTAGGCTCGTCTCGCGAAAACGAGCGTCGAGATATTCGCGAAAATTCTTGTCGCGACGCATAATCCGGAGCCCTTGCCAGCGAATCTCCAGAATCACCGAGGGGGCGTTGGCAACGACCGTGTACCGGTGCTGCGTTCGCGTGATGGCAGCCATTTCGCCAAAGATCTCTCCGACCCCTAGCGGTTCGGATTGGTAACCTTCGATGATAGCGTTGATGTCCTGTAGGAAAATGCGATTCTTCCCATCGACCGTCTCGATACCTTGTACCGGACTTGGTTTACTTTTCTCGGATTTCTTTGCACGCGCTCCTTTTCGACTCGGGTCGCGTCGGTTGTCGATGCTCGGCGAAATAGAGTGCTCCCCATCTTTGGAGAACTGAGCTTTGAGCCAATCGAGCCAACTTTTCTTTGGCGCGCTGCCTTCGGCTGGTTCGTGCGATTGCCAAAGCGATTCCAGGAACGCTCGCACCGAACCTCTCAGCACCAAAAAAGCGCTGCCGCCGTAGTCTCCTTCGCGGACGACGATATCTCCCGGCTCAAAGCGGAGCAATCGGCAGTCGTTGCGCAAGACATCTTCGAGAGAACTATGTGAGGGAAACACCTCTCGATTCATTGTCGAAAACGGGGGATGCTCAAGCATCCATCCAATATCTCGAGAAAGCATCTCCGGATCCAATGGGTGATCCCATCGGACAGGCCGATCGATTTTGACGAGGTTGCTGGAGTACGTTTTCATGGACGGGACTATCCACGAAACCCGTGTCTTAGCTCAAGATCAATCCGGCTGCGCTGCACATCGACAATTCAAAGGGCAAACCATTGGGAGTGTGCCATCAGCCAGCCCGGTACTGCTTGTCCAGATTCCTGTCAGATGGTCCAGCTAGTCC
>CAIXME010000567.1 GCA_903920425.1 uncultured Pirellula sp.
GATTGAAGAGATTCGGGTATTGGAGCGGGTGCCAGAGGAAGATCGGATTGCTTGGTGGACCGAGTATTTGCTGCAAGACCGACGTTCTTCGGACTACTTAGCCGAGCGTTGGACCCGAGCGACGGTGGGTACCAATCAGGGGCCGTTCTTGTTGTTTCGACGTCGAAAGTATGTGGATTGGTTGGCGGACCAGATTGAGCAAAACAAATCATATGACGTCATCGTTCGTGATCTGATTGAATCTCAAGGGTCCTGGACCGACGCGCCGCAGGTCAATTTCTTAACGGCGACCATGGATGAGGAAGACGCCAAGAAGCCGGATGCGATTCGGTTGGCTGGACGAACTTCACGTGCCTTTCTCGCGCAGCGGATCGATTGTTTGCAATGTCACCATGACTACTTGGGCAACGTCAACTTCACCGACGTCCTGGAGTCGCAGGACGGTGCCGAGGATGCATCGCCAGAGGTTGCGAAGAGCGCCGATGGGGCGGAGACCAAAATGCGGACTGGGGAGCAGGCGAACTTCCATGAGTTAGCCGCGTTCTTTGCAGGTGCCCGTATGGAAAATCCGTTTGTGGGGATGCGCGATGGAGAGGTGAAGTACCAAATCAAGTATCTCAACGAAGAAGAGGAGAGTTCCGTAACGCCGACCGTTCCGTACCGACGCGATTTATTGCCGACAGAGGGAACGACTCGCCATCGATTGGCCGTTTGGGTTACGCACAAAGAGAATAAGGCGTTTGCACGTGCTACCGTCAATCGCATGTGGGCGATCTTGTTTGGTAAGCCATTGGTGGAGCCGATCGACAGCATCCCTTTAGCTGGTCCGTTTCCGGCGGGCATGGAGATTTTGGCCAGCGATTTTGCTGAACACAATTACGATCTGCGCCGACTTCTGAAAACAATTGTATGCACCAAAGTCTTCCAGAGAGATTCCCGATTGGTCACGAGCGACGAACAAGAGTCCGTCGACGTGGAAGAGCGATTGGAAAAGCTTTGGGCAATCTTTCCGTTGAGCCAATTGCGCCCTGAGCAGGTGGCTGCATCCATTCACCAATCGGCGCGCATGAAAGCGATCGATGAATCCAGTTCGATCATCTCGCAATTGGAATTTTTCGGCGGTGTCAATGATTTCACCAAGGCCTATGGAGATCGTGGAGACGACGAGTTCAATCAGCAGACCGTCACGATCCCCCAGCGATTGTTGGTGATGAATGGTGCATATGTCTGCGAGCGGGTAAAGCATAACCCGATTGCTAATGCAGCAACTCGCATTGCCGAGTTGACCTCAGATAACAAAATTGCGGTGGAAACTGCTTATCTTTCAACGCTGAACAGGGCGCCGAGCGGGGCCGAGTTGAATGCCTTTTGTGATCGGTTGTATGGCACCAAAGGCAATGAACGTTCGCAGATAATGAGCAGCATTTTTTGGACCCTCATCAACAGTACGGAGTTCCAATGGAACCATTAGATTTTGGTCGTGCGGGTTGTGATTCGTGGCGGATGTTCCATCGTCGTCGATTCTTGAACAGCGCAGCGATGTTCGCGGGTACCGCACTTGGGCATGGACTATTGACCCAAGTCGCTGAGTCACTGGCTGTCGCGAGTGAGGGACGCAATGCGAATCGACTGGGTGCAAAGAGCTTGATCATCCTTTGGTTACAGGGAGGTCCCAGCCAGCTGGAGACCTTTGATCCTCATTCGGACGCTGTCATCGGTGGTGGGACAAAGTCCATCGATACCTCGGTTAAAGGGCTGCAGATTGCAGAAACACTGCCGAGGACCGCAGAGATCATGCACCATGCGACGTTGATCCGTTCTATGACATCTCGGGAAGGTGATCACGAGCGAGCAACGTACAACATGAAGACGGGTTGGAGGCCGGATCCAACGTTGATACATCCTGCGATCGGGGCTGTGATTTGCCACCAGACCGAGAACAACATCGAAATCCCTCGCCACGTATCGATATTGAGTGACCAATGGCCATCGCGCGGAGGCTATATGGGGAGCGAATTGGATGCGTTCAAGATTGGAGATCCCAAGGATCCACTTCCTAATCTAAAGAACTATACGGACCCTCAGGTTTTTGAAAAACGCCTAGAGGACTTGAGTAGCGTGGTCGAGCGAGAGTTTCGCCGCGGGCGAATTCGCGAGTTGGACAAGCTCAAAACGTTGCATGAAACGTCGACGCGTCGAGCAACCACGATGATGGGTAGTGAGCAGATTTCGGCTTTTGATGTAACCAAGGAACCAACGGGGGTCATCGAGTCTTTTGGTGACACCTCGTTTGGCCGTGGGTGCTTGGCCGCTGTGCGGTTGATTGAACAAGGGGTTCGCTGTGTTGAAGTCGAGGTTTCTGGGTGGGATTCGCACGTAGAAAACCAGGTGATCCAGCGAAACCGATGCGCTGTTTTGGATTCTGCATTGCATGCGCTCATTGTACAGCTTGAGGAGCGAGGCTTGCTCGAAAGTACGATTGTGATGTGTAGCGGTGAATTCGGAAGAACGCCTCGCGTTAACGTTGCAGGTGGTCGCGATCATTGGCCAACGGGATTTAGCACGTTTTTGGCCGGGGGCCCATTCCGCGCGGGACACGTGCACGGAGCGACGACGTCGGAATTGATAGAAACGGGAAAGGATCCCTTATCGGGCGTAGAGGAACCGATACGCGTGGAAGACTTGCATGCGACCATTCTCAATGCCTTTGGAATTGACTTTGCCCAAGAGCTAATAACGCCGGTAGGGCGTCCGATGGCGTTGAGTCAGGGGAATATGATAAGGTCTCTGTATCGGAACGGTTAGGCGGGCGGAATGGTTGCATGGCAAAGCAACCTCGTCGGGGCGGGTGTTTGTGGCAAGTTGACACGGAGGCTTTGATGCAGCTACCATGGTGGTCGGTGCTCAGCTCCGTCTGGTCTTCCGTCCCTCCCGGTCCCATCTAGGACAGTCATCGCCAATGACGATTTTTCGATATATTCCCAGCGGGTTGTTCGCATTGGTTCCTGCCCTTTCTTTATGCCATTTGGGATTTGCCGGTGGCGTTCCCGAAGAGCTTGAGAAGAGCAAGTTTTTCGAATCGAAGGTGCGTCCCTTGCTCGTGGAGCATTGCATCTCTTGTCATGGATCTGAGAAGCAAGAAGGTGGGTTGCGCCTGGATAGCGAATCTCGATTTGAAGTAGGAGGGGAGAGTGGACCTGTATTCGATCGCGAAGGTTGGCAATCGAGTGCATTGATTTCTGCGATTCATTATCGAGATATCGAGATGCCTCCATCGGGCAAATTGACCGATAGCGAGATTCACGTTTTCGAGGAGTGGTTTGAGTCGGGAGCCTATTGGCCTCCGAGCGTCGAGATCGGGTCGGAGAAAAAGAGCGGGAACCGAACCTTTACGGATGCGGATCGAGAGTACTGGTTTTTTCAGCCGCTCAGCTTGACCGCGGATAGTGACAGAGTTGGTAATGCGAGTGAAGTGGTCGATAGTTTGATCTACGAAAAGCTGCGTTTGGCAGGATTGTCTTTTGCGGAGGAGGCCAACAAGGTAACGCTGGTTCGCCGTCTGTATTTGGATCTGTTAGGAGTGGTTCCGACTCCCTCTGAGGCATCTAAGTTTCTAAGAGACGACGCGCCAGATGCTTATGGTCGTTTGGTTGATCGGTTGCTGGATGATCCTCGATACGGCGAACGATGGGGGCGATTTTGGTTGGATCTGGTGCGTTATTCGGAGTCGGATGGATATAAACAAGACGATTTTAGGCCTACAGCATACCGATATCGCGACTATGTGATTCAGGCCTTTAATTCGGATAAACCGTATAGCGATTTCGTTCGCGAACAACTTGCTGGAGATGAGTTGTCGCCGGATTCGTTGGAGTGTCGAGATGCATCTGGTTATTTGCGATTATGGATATATGAATACAACCAACGCGATATCGAAGGGCAATGGAATGCGATCCTCAATGACTTAACTGACGTAACCGGGGAGGCCTTTTTAGGGTTGGGATATGGTTGTGCGCGTTGTCATGATCATAAATATGATCCGTTACTGCAGAAGGATTATTTTCGATTGCAGGCCTACTTCTCTGGATTGATTCCCAGGGAGGATTTGCCCGCGGCGTCATCCGGTGAAATTCGTCGCTTCTTGGCGGACGATCAAACATGGAGAGAAGCGGCGCAACCGTTTTTGGATACCATCGAAGAGATTGAGCGACCGGTTCGTGAAAAGACGAGAAGGTCCGCGATCGAAAAGTTTCCGCCCGAGGTGCGACCTGCGTTAGCAAAATCCGCGGAGGATCGTTCACCTCGCGAAAAGCAGTTAGCGCATTTGGCCTCGCTTCAGCAGGATCGCGACGTCAAAGAGATTAAATGGGAGAAGGTGCTGTCGGCGGAACAGGCTGAGAAGCGGCGTCTTGCGAAGGAATACTTGAAACATCTACCAGTGCCCAGGTCTAGCGCGCTTCCCATTGCGATGGCAGCGTCGGATGTAGGGGCGAGCGCGGCAGAGGTTTATATACCGGGGAGGGCAGAACTCGGACCTATCGAGCCAGGGATTCCGACGATTCTCAATTTCGAGCCCATGTCGGTTGCCAAACCGGAGGGGATTCCAAGTACAGGACGAAGATTAGCGCTTGCGA
>CAIXME010000568.1 GCA_903920425.1 uncultured Pirellula sp.
ATGGATGTGAACAGTGGTGGAGCTCAGTTCTTTTTCCCGCATATCCCCAAACCCGAGTATGACGGAACCTATACCGTCTTCGGTCGAATCATCGAGGGGCAATCCTCTATCTCCATGTTCCGCGCCATGGACCTTTCCGATGACAAGCAACGCAAAGATACGACGTTGCGCCCTGACATCATTCAGTCAGTTAAGGTGATTCGAAAACGCGACCACGAGTATCGACCCAAAGTATTTGTAGGTCGACTTCCACGCTGATGCGAATACCAGCTCGCTAATACGAGTACAAGGGACTGATGTCTTCCGAAAAAAGTGAAGCGATCGTACTGCGAGCAGTACCATGGAGCGAAACCAGTTTTGTAGTCACGCTTTTCACGCGTGACTTTGGGCGGGTCTCTGCCATCGCAAAAGGAGCTCGACGACTGAAAAGCCCCTTCGAATCCTCGCTTGATTTGCTAGCGAAGTCGCATGTGGTGTTCATTCACAAGGGGCATGACACACTCGATCTTTTGACGGAAGCAAAACTTAGCCGTCGATTTCGCTCTGGCCAGATCGCGCTTCTGCCTTTGTATTGCGGCTACTACGTTGCAGAATTATTGCTGTCGCTGACCGAAGACCATCAGAAACTAAATGATCTTTTTGAGATCTGCGACCAAACCTTGATCGATTTGGATAGCGGTTTCAGCCCTCCTGAGTTGGTTTTGCGATTTGAGATGCAGCTCCTGAGAGTGCTGGGACATTTACCAACTTTTCATCTATGCGCGAGTTGTGGGAATCCTGTACAGTCCCACGGTTCAGGTCAAGATACGCGCCTCGGTATCGCCGCGGGAGGTGTCCTCTGCCCTGAATGCTTGCCCGGCCAACGCCACGTATTGCGCATCACTGCACCCGTTTTGGAGTATCTGATGGAATACGCGACACAGCCATGGGAGCAAATGCCCACTTCGATCGAACCGGAATGCCGCGGCGAACTAAGATTCGTAATGGAGCGGTTCATCTCGAACTTGGCCGACAAGCGATTGCGACTGACGGATTTTTTAGAGGAACTAAAGCGTTGACCGGGATGGGCAACTTGCAAATCAACCCACAAAGCAAATCCGAGACACTTGGCATGGATAGCCTCGCAATGAATCATCGATCCAACTCTTCGCTCACAAAATGGCTTCGTTTGAGCACGGTAGTCAAACCTACTTCGTGCCTCCTGCTTTTGGCAACGACTCCATTCTCGCTCGGATGCGCCTCGTTTAATTTGTTCAAAAAAGAGGACGAAGTCTACGTTCGGGCACGCAATGCTATCGAGGGTTACGAAGACAAAGAAGGCAATTGGATACGGCCCGAAGGGATCCGAGCAGACAAAGCCAGAAACAGCAGTATACCAAAAGCATTACAGTTCATTCCGGGCCTTGCACCTCGGCCCGAGAACAAGGATGTAGCTCGACAACTCTATAAAGAAGCTGACGAGATTTTTAATCGCGCAGTGACACTCGAAGGGGATGCACGGAGAGCCGAATTCCGAGCAGCCGCAAAGAAGTATAAAGAAGCAGGAAAGAACTGGGCCAGTAGCGCCCTCGAACAAGATGCGTTCATGATGACGGCCGAAAGCTACTTCTTTGCCGAAGACTATCCCAAGGCAGAAGACTACTATGCCAAAGTGCTCAAAGAGTATCCTCGCAATCGCTATCAGGACAAAATCGACCAGCGCCGCATGGAAATCGGTGTCTACTGGTTGCAATTCAAAGACGAGTTTTACCACGTGAATTTGGTCGACAACAAACGACCGTGGAACGACACTCGCAAACACGGTGTCCGTGTGCTCGAAAAGATGAGATTGGATAACCCAATCGGCAAACGAGCGGACGACGTGACGATGCAGCTTGCGAACACAGCCTTCGAACGAAAAAACTGGAACGACGCGCTCGATACGTATAGCGACCTGATCAGTACCTATCCCGATAGCGAACATCAATTCGATGCGCACTTTTTAGGAATGAAGGCCGCACTCCTCTCGTACCAAGGAGCCGAATACAGCGCGATTCCGCTCGACAGAGCGGAGAAGTTGATCAAACAGATGGTGCGCCAGTTCCCCGAGAAAGCGAAAGAGGAACAGGACATGATTCAAGACGCTTTCAAAGAAGTGCGATTCCGACGCGCCGAACGACTCTTTACGCAAGCGACCTATCGATACAACAAGAGCGAAGCCAGAGCGGCTCGCATCCATTGTCAGCAAATCTTGACCGAATATTCGGACACCCCATTTGCTGAAGATGCAAAAGCCATGATGGAGAAGACCGGTGGCATGGCTCCCGAGCCAGTACAGCACCTAGCTTGGTTGGCTGATCTATTCCCCAATCGAGATAAAATCACCCCGCTGCTCAAGCCTCTTCCGAACATGGAAGACAACGACATGCAAAGGGACACCTACGAACGAACCGCCGTCCGCCCTGACGGAACGCCAGTCCCAGCAGGTGACGCGTCAGGCGGCAATCCATCGAGTACACGGCGATGATTCGGCAGCTCGGTTGGATTCTGGGGTGCTTGGCTATCACCTTCGTTTTGCAAGGTTGCGCGGGCTACAAGATTGGCACGCGGAACATGTATCGCAACAACGTGCGTACGATCCACGTTCCCATCATCAAAAGCGACTCCTTCCGACCTGAATTGGGGGTCATGCTGACCGAAGCAGTCCAAAAGGAAATCGAACGCCGGACACCTTACAAGCTTTCCAATGCAGAAACAGCGGACTCCACGCTCACCTGCCGGCTGACCGCAGATTCCAAACGGGTCGTGAGCGAAACCAATACCGACGAGCCTCGTCTCGTTCAATCTGTCATCACCGTCGAGCTTAGTTGGCTGGATCGCAGACGATTGCCGCTTATTGAAACCCGTTTCCTACCACCTGGAGAAACGACGTTCTACTTTGCGGAGAATGTAGATTTCGTGCCAGAAGCGGGCCAATCTATCTCGACCGCAAACTTGCGAGCCATCGAACGGTTGGCAAACCACATCGTGGACCAAATGGAGATGCGTTGGTAAACGGCCGACGCATTTACTCTGAATGCCTTCAGACGAGCGGCCACCCCTGAGGGTAGGGAGCTTGAATGGAGATCTGCTCTCCGTTTTGCGGATTGCGAAAGCCGATAGAATACGCATGCAATGCAATCGGAGACTCTCGCTCGCCAGGTTCAAAGCCGAGCCATCGGTACGGCGAACCATACAATACATCACCCACGATCGGCTGGTTCCTGGAGCTAAACTGCAATCGTATCTGATGCATACGCCCCGTCTCCAATTCGATTTCTACCAATCGAACATGCAAGTCTTGAGGGTTAGCATCTTCAGAATTCGACGTAGAAATCTCGTGACGCGAGATTTCGCGAAAACGCAAGATCGCCTCTTTGGCTCCTTCGGCTTCCGGCGGAACCAACTCCGCGCGAGGTTCATTCTCAACCTTGCGCATGGTGTCTCTCCAATGGGCCTCGGTTTCGATAGAGCTGCTGCCATCGGAGGAAATGGGAACCAAAGCATGATACAGTTTGCTTACAACGCGCGTTGCGAATTGATCGCTCAGTCTTTTCAGAGCACGTTGATTACGAGCCACGATCATCGCCCCCGAAGTGACGCGATCGAGTCGGTGCGGCATCCCAATAAAAGGTTTTGGCAAAGCTCTGTCCTGCGACCAGAGTTGCTCAACGAGCAACGTTTGCACACTATCGATACCCGGCACTGCTTGCGTCAATACACCGGATGGCTTGTTGATCACGAGGAACCAAGGGTGCTCAAAAAGGACTTCGATCATGATCCATGCTATACAATGAGGGCAAAAAAAAACGAGAAGCACCGGCCACGAATCCAAGTCATAACGACTACGAACTCATTGTGCTTCTCGTTAACATTCATGTTCTAGTATTTGCAGTACATCGGTCAAGAGGTAAACCCACTGGACCGCTCGAAAGTTCCTTACGATTTTTCCTTGCAACGGACCCACATGGCATCAGCGACATCACGAGAGACCATCCACTTTGTAACGGGCAAACTCGCTGAGCAAGCGCTCCGCGAGATCGTCGATGTACTGGCAAAGGAAAAGAACTTTGACTACACGATCGATGTGCTCCCCATAACGGTAGCGGCGCTGATGACAGCGCCGTGGTTGCTCAAACATCTGCGCATTCCCGGCGGGACGACGCGCATCGTGCTGCCAGGTTATCTTGAATCAGGGTTACACGAAATACAAAACGTGATCGCAGTTCCCGTGCAATGCGGCCCCAAAGATGTTCGTGACCTGCCGACCCTCTTTGGCAAGAAGCGATACAAAGGAGAAGACTATGGACAACACTCGATCGAGATCCTGGCCGAAATCAATTATGCTCCGCGACTGAGCATCGAGGATCTGCTCACCAAAGCGAAAGCTCTCGTTGCCGATGGCGCTGATCGCATCGACCTAGGCTGCGAACCTGGAAACCGCTGGCTCCAAATTGCCGACGCCGTCAAAGCGCTACGAGACCATGGGATTACTCTGTCTGTAGATACTTTTGACCCGTGGGAAGCATCCACGGCAACCAAAGCGGGAGCGTCGTTGGTCCTATCTGTAAACAAATCCAATCGTGACTTTGCGCCCGATTGGGGATGCGAGGTTGTCGTTGTTCCCGACGAAACCGTCGATTTCATGCCCGGAATGATCGAGACTGTTGAGCATCTAGAAAAACACCGCGTTCCTTATCGCCTCGATCCAATACTCGAGCCAATCGGATGCGGCTTCTCGCAATCGCTGGGCCGCTACCTGACAACGAGAACCATGTTCCCAGATGCTTCTATGCTGATGGGGATCGGCAATTTGACCGAATTGACCGACAGCGATTCGGCGGGATTGAATACCATGCTGCTAGGTTTTTGCGAAGAACAGCAAATCCACAGCGTATTGACGACCCAGGTAATCGCATGGGCCAAAACGAGTGTACGCGAATGCGACCTAGCTCGAAAATTGGTCAGCTACGCAGTACGTCACCGCGTCCCCCCCAAGCACCTTGAAGAACGATTGGTGATGTTGCGTGATACCACTACGGCTCAATTCACCGATGCAGCCATCGAGGGCTTAGCGAAAGGGATCAAGGACAACAACTACCGTATCCTGATCGACGAATCTCAGATTCACCTCATCAGTGCCGGGGTCCACATCCGCGGTACCGACCCATTCGTGATGATGGAGAGCCTCATGAAACTGCCAGAGTCTCGCAACGTGGATGCCTCTCACGCGTTCTACCTTGGCTTTGAATTGGCAAAGGCTCTAACCGCCCTGACGCTTGGCAAACGCTACGAACAAGACGAAGCGTTGCAGTGGGGTATGCTGACGAGGTCCGAGAAGCATCGAAGACTCGCGAGAAAGACGAGGCAGAGCAACGGCCAAAGTGAATAGCTCTGAACTAAAGTCCTATTCACACAACCATCCCGCGCACGAAAATGGTAACGGCATAGCGATTCGGACTTCGCGAGTAATCTAACGAGCGAGTGGCACTACTATTCAAAGTCCCCGGGAGGTTCAGCGCCGTCACGAGTTGCTAGACCTTGATAGATCTCAAGCCGAATGCTGTTCGAAATCATCTTGGTGGAACAATCACCAAAAATGAAATGCACACCGCCGGTATGGTAACTTGAGAAGTCATCAAAATGCCCGACAGGGCTATTGGGCACGTGATCTGTCGTCCCTAGGAAACGTGGTCCTGGCTCTGCAGCAGCCGATAAATAACCGTGCCAAATGGAGCCACCCAGACGAGTGCCACGCTCACCAAAGATCACCGTATTGCTCACACCATCTGTCAGGTCACGAAGCTTAGTCCTCGAATTACCAAAGAATGTTCCATCACCGCGATAAGGTACCTCTTCGATCTCGAGAGTTCCAAACACGCCGATGTAATTCGTCTTCGAAATCCGAAACAGCTTTGGCCCCTCGTCGACGTTATGCCCCTCGTGAGCTTCTTCCTCTTCTTCTTCGCCGGTATCGGCGCCAATTTCAAAAATGTTTTGACCAGGATCAGACGGGCAGATGAAATTCGGAATCACCGACTGCAAAAACTTTGAGTTTACGGCAGCATCAATGGCCACGTTGGTGTCAATTTGATTGCTGACGTTGTTCTGTTCCATGTATGGGAACAAAGCCACATTGAAAGACCATCCTGGCTTGGTGGTTTGTTGCCAATCAACCCAACCGCTGGGGAACCGTTTGTAAGCTGATTCGTAATTGGCAGCCGCCAATCCCAATTGCCGCATGTTGTTCATGCACTGCGCACGCCGTGCAGCCTCACGCGCAGCTTGTACAGCCGGTAACAGCAGGCCTACCAAAATCCCGATGATCGCGATCACCACCAATAGCTCAACGAGTGTAAACCCGTTTCGCAACAAACCTACAGACTGAGACGCAGCACGTCGGTTTCGGTGATTTCGCATGAGTGAACCATGTTCCTAATAGAATCCAACAAGACGTTCTTTTAACGCTTTGGCATTTGCGTCAACAGCCCAGATGCAATCGAATTGCTTAAGCACATACTAGCGTTTGCAATCGAATATTGTCAAGACTTTGCCAGGAAAACGCCAGCAATTCAGCTTACATGAGTACGGATAGGCCACCAAACCGGTGCGTTCAACGTATTTTTGGGCTGAATGCAAAGAATCCGCGTCAAGTCGGAAGAAAGGCCACCAAATTTTCGGCATAAACCGTTTCGAGGAACATTGGCCGTTCATTCGAGCAGGTTGGCCATCCCAATCCGACATCTATGGAAACTTGGGTGGCCGCTTGGCTTGGAATGCCGCCAACCCTTCCGCAGCCGCTTCGGTACTGCACGCGGTAGCCATCATGGCCGAACCACTCATCAATTGAGACAAAAGACTTTCGCCGATCATCTCGTTCAGCAAACGCTTTGACATTTGAATGGACTCGGCTGCTCCGGTTGCTATCACGTTTGCTATTTCATGAGCCTTCGCCCATGTCAGCTCTGGTGGGACGACATGGTGGACCAAACCAATGCGATGCGCTTCGCTGGTGTCCAACGTTTCCAATCCAAGCACCAATCTCGACACGGCGCTTGCACCACAACGGAACGCCAATAGAGGTGCGACCAGACCCGATACGAGACCGAAACGCGATGCATTAACTACAAACTGCGATTTGGGACTCGCCACCACCAAGTCGCATGCCATGACTAACGCCATCCCCGCGCCAAAGACCGTTCCATCGACCGATGCGATAATGGGCTTTGGGAACCGCAACATGACTTCGACTAGCTCTTGCAACTCATCCGCGATGTCGCTCCATTTCTCCAAGGAATCACTCTCTTGGGAAATCGCATGCAACTCCTTCAAGTCCAGTCCTGAACAAAATGTTGCGCCGGAGCCGGTCAAAATCACGGCACGCACGGATTGCTCACGATGAAAATCGCCAAACGCCTCGATCAGCTGCCTGATCAGTTCGCGAGACAGCGCATTGTGCGTATTTGGTCGATCGATGACGATGGTACCGCTCGGCGCGACCTTTCGGGTCTTTATCATAAATCACTATCCACTAAACGGCGGATTCGGCTGGAATCTCGTATCCCTTGCGGTATTCGCGAGTCAGCATCGCATCGGCCTTTGCGTTGTTGACGAAGGTTTCTGAGACAGGGTTAAAGTCCAATCTTGGGCCCACTTGAACTTGGTACCCTTCTACACGATTCGCCTTGAGATGCTCG
>CAIXME010000569.1 GCA_903920425.1 uncultured Pirellula sp.
AATGGCAGCGTTGAAATGGGAGTCCAGTCGAAATCCGGAGAGCAGTTGCATCCCCCATGAGAAAAGCATGAGCCCGCCGCGTAGAAGCAACACAATCGCAAGTAGAGCTACAAGAACGGCCTGCGCCCTCGTCAAACCAACAGGCATCACATCGCTGGAAAGCGACGCTGGTTTGTAAGGATTGTCAGTTGCAGTGTCAGGCATCGGTGGAGAGCATTGGTTTCAGTCGGGGAACGACCGTGGTCACCAATGCCGCTGAAAATCACGATTCTCGAAGTTAACAACGCACCGGCGGCGGCTTGGGTGCACCACGTTGTTCGTGCTTTTTCTGTACTCGTACTCAGCATCGCGGTACTCGTACTCGATCGATCCCTCCGATACTGAATCAGTCCGCTGGATCAACCGAGTCAACATCGAAACGATCCGCTTCAGGTTGGTCTTGCCAACCCGATTCAGTTCGGAATCGATCGCCTCGAACGAAATGAGTATATCGTGAATCGCAGCGCATTCCAAAGCTGGATCGCTCGCGATCTCGAAAAATCGATTCTTGTCCTTAAGGCTTTGTTTCCCGTTGCCTTCGGCAATATTGAGAGGAATCGATTGGGCCATCTCGATCGCCATGACAACGCAATGGCTGACGACCTTAGGATTATTCAATCTATCACAGGCATGGAAAGAGCTTGCTTCCAAGAGACGAACCGCCTAGTGCGGACCCGCATGCTAGGTGGTGTGGGAGGGTCGCCCGGGAAACCGGGCCCCTATCCCAATCGGATTGTTCCCCCGTCTTCATTCGTCAGATGGGTATATGACGTTTCGCTATCGGCCATTGTTGGACGAAAGTCAAGCCGGAAGCCTATGCCGACTTGGAAATCGAAATTGTCACCAACTTATTTTCGACGTTGACGCACTAGTCTGCGGTGGTCTCAGGGTTCTTTAGTCGAACGAGCATCCATTGTTCGGTCTGCTCTTTACCCACATGTAGCAAGCAAGGAGCTTCGTCTTTGGTAAGGTTGTATAGCCCCGTCTCGATGATGTTGGCTTTGTTATCACCGACTGTGAATGCAGCCCGTTGAGATTGCTTGTCAATCGCTCCCTGGATAACTTGGTTCTGCTTGGTCGCTGTATTCGTATGGTTTCCTCGAAGGATTCCTTCCTTGTTGACAGCGAGCTGAATGGTTATATCGGAGTTGGGGTTTTCCGGCTTTGTAAAGGCGAAGACACCTAGCGGTAACCAATCGCCTTCGGGAGCAGCGGCGGCCGTTGTTCCCGTCGTAGCAATACTTGCAGCTTTATCGTAGTACTCCTCGGTTGTCCCAGCGTTATCACCATTCACGTAGACGACACTATCTTCATATACTACGTTGGAACCGTAATCATAATAAATCGGAGGTTGCTCTGAATAACCGCAATACGTTGCTGCTGATCCCCATGTCGCTGCGTTCCAAACGGCGTTGGCTGTCCAGCCAGCAGCGAACCACGCTCCAGGATAAGTTGTATACCATCCTCTACCATAGATACCCCAGTTGTTGTAGTTGGTGCGAACTGCTGCTGCGGCAGTATATCGTCCGGATGGCGTAACTCGGGTGAATCCTGCACCGACTCCAGCCGGGCCAGTAGTCACAATGCCTCCGCCTCCATATCCGCCAGGTCCCACTGCACCGCGACCTGCTACGACCTGCCCGTTTGGACCGATCGCGGCGCCTCGGGCAGCTGTACCACCATTGGGGCCTTGAACTCCTCCTGCAACGGCAGCACCACCATTCGGTCCAACCACAGCCCCCTTTGCTGCAGTCCCACCACCTGCGCCTTGAGCTCCACCGACTACAGCAGTGCCGCCATTCGGACCAACGGCTGCTGCCTTTCCTACGGTATTCCCGCCAGGACCAGTTACTGTAACACCTGCTGCTTGGCCGCCACCTACTCCCTGCTTGGTACCATAGTTGACGTCAATGTTAGCGCCACCGGCTGGCAAGGTACTTGGATTTGACATTGCCCCTGGACGTGAAGCAGTGCTGGCGTGACCAATTCCGTCATCCGATGGAAGCCCAAGAAAACTTCCAAGCTGATTTTGACTGGGCGCGCTAAAACGATTTGTGTTTGCAGCGGCTCCACCTACAACTCCCGAAGACGGTCGAGTTCCCCCGCCAATTCCACCAGCGCTTCCAACGCTAGGGCGAACTGCGCTGCCACCTGCGAGCGCGGGACTTGCCCCCGGCCGTGCACCACCACTTATCGATGGGCTTGGACTTGGCCGAGCGCCGCTATTAAACGAGGGACTTGGACGAGAGACATTGTTAAATGATGGGCTAGGACTGGGCCGAGCACTACCGGAGAATCCTCCGCCCCCCCGAGATGCACCCCCACTAAAGCCTCCTCCGCCGCCACGTCCCCCTCGACCACCCCGTTGTGCCAAACAATCCGTGGTTGAAACCAAAAAAATGGAAACAAAAAGAACACTCGACACCAATCGCCGTGACATTACAAATCTCCAGTTAATCTATTAAGTATCTTTTACGGTTGTGACCAAACTAGGCTCAGAATTCTCGACCAATGTTTCTGAACGACTTCGCATCTGCGCCATCAAGTATGTTTTTGATTACTTTGTTTTTGGCATGCGTCGTATGACAACTTCATCGGTGTCGGGCAGCCTTGCATCACCAACTGTTCGGTCCATCGATTTCCAAACGTACGCATTGTCATCGAGCTTCTTGAGCAAATTCACTGCCGTAGTAGAAACACTTGTCCCCGTGCTTCCGCTGACCTTTGAAATCCATCCTCCGTCGGTCGCAGTCCATACACCAATAGCGTTTCCACCATCTGGAGAGAAGTTCCAAGATTGCATATGGTTGTTTTGAGCGTTCCATCCAATGATCTGCAAGCCAGTCGTTACCGTTCCATCAGGCTCCGTCGTGCTGTAGCTGCGCTCCACGAACTTCTTATCTACAATCCATCTGCACTTCGAGACCATGCGAGCGCCATTCTCCTCAGCCACCCAGTCACCAATAAGCCACTCTAGGTCTGCCAAGTCTGTTGCTGTGGCCGAATCGTCGCTACCTAATTCTCGCACAGATGCCAACAACCATTTTCCGTCAACTTTCAAATGAACCGCTGTGTAGCGATTAACACTTTGTTCCCCAGTTTTAGCCGACTCAACAATCGCTCTGCCGTCTTCCAGAATGACACTATCGCTTAGAGAGCGGACGGCATCGGTTACAAGTTGCATTTTGGCATCAGAAGTTGCGAAAAGATCTGTGTAGAGAGATTCGATGGCATCTCTTCCCTCGTAAACTTGCCCTGAATCGTCGACATATTCGCAGTCTTGCGTCCAAAACGCGGCCATCGCTTTTGCATCTCGCATATTGAATGCCGCTGCGAGTGCCGTACTGGATGTGCGAATCGCGTCTACGATTGGACTTGCGACCGAATTGATCGCCGCGGCAGGAGCCGTACCGGTCGTTTGAGAGTAGCTACAAGAACAAAGCACTGTTCCGAAATAGAAAAATGCACCAAGAATTCGAGGGTTGTGTCTCACTATGGTCCCGCTTGTAAGTGGATCGCGTCCATGCAAACATTGAAGTGAAAGGATTGCTCTGCGTACGAGAAACCAATTGTCTCTACACTTAAGGATTGTTATCGAGCACACGATTCGAAGCAATGATCAGGCGACAAAATGGTAGGGTGGGAAACCGCAAAAGCCAAAGCGATTTTGCTATACAAAATAAATCTTGTGGATTATCGCAATGGCCCGTTTGGGGGGCAGGGCGACTTGCAATACTCGACTGTTCATGCATAAATCTCGTAACAGTTACGATACCATCGGCGTCGCCGCTTCCAGGCACCCATCGACGTTGCCTTAAAACCAAATGCATGCCAGAACAACTGCGATCAGCGAGGCCGAGGAGTTGAGTCAACGCAAGTCAAAAACGGCCGATCGAGGCCTTCGTCTGCATCGCTTGGTTCTGGCTCTTCGTCGTGCTCGTGCTCAGCTTCGCGGTGCTCGTGCTCGTAATCGCCTGACTGATTGTACTCTCTCAATGATTCCGAGATACCATCGAATTTCATCGCCATCCGAGTCAACATCGCGACAATCCGAACCAGTTTGGATTTCAATTCGTGATCCGTTTCCCGACTCATGCCACCGGAAACAACAAGCACATCTTGAATCGCTGCGCATTCCAGCGCTGAACCACGAGCAATATC